>CAJWHX010000353.1 GCA_913040875.1 uncultured Pseudomonadota bacterium
TACATCGATCGTTATTGCCAATCATCATCGACCCGTAAAATTAGGAGTTAAAGACTATTGGTGATAGTATTTGTACACCTTAAAATAGGCTTCAAACCCTGCGCTTGTCCATCTCAATTTGCGTGTCCAATCGTGCCAAAATGGTCATCAAGTCTTCTTCCAAGCTGTCTCGACTGAGAACATTGCGCTGCAAGACCGTGAGGTGGATGTCTTGTAAGCCGGTCAGAAGGAGTTCAATCCGTTTGTTGTTTTGCTCTTTGGCTTCTGCAATCCCGTCTTGATTTCCCCCGAGTGCCGCATAATCATCTTCGGAACTTTGAATGCGTTCGGCAATTTCTAGGTGGTTGACCAGCTCGCTCATCATTCTATCCAGCAATTTGGTGATGTCTGTATCTTCTCCGATTTCGGCTTTGATGTTTCGATGGAGATTTTGGGCGCTTTGCAGTCTGGGGTCTGAAATACCCAGTCGGGCAGGGGAATGGCTCTTCAGTTTTGGAAGTTGCTTCTGAACCGTGTTGCCAAAGAAGTTTTGCGGGGCTTGGATGAGCGGGACCACATCTTCGGCAATCATGAGGTCTATGGATACGGTGACACTGTTGGAGTCTTTCCGCGGGAAGAGTTGGATGGATTGCTCTCCGTAGAGTGGAAAGGTGTGTTGGAGCGTCAGTTCAGAATGCTTTGCATTTGCAATGACCACTTCATTGTCGACCAGAATATCAAAGCTGAGGTATTTGTACACAATCTGGATTTGATGACCATTCCACGTGCCCAAATAGTCTTTTCGGTATTGGATGACGTGGACTCCAACGACTCCTGCTACGAACGCGGCTGCAATGTAAAACATGGTCACCTCTCCACCGGTTGAAAACACGCAGCCTGTGAGACTGTAGAAGCACCCGGTGAACCGATCAATACCGAACGTTGTATGTCGGATTGCTGAATGGTCACAGACCATCCAAAGAGGGCAAACGGTGATGCACCAGTCCACTCCTTTTGGAGTTCCCATCCTCGGCCTCGTTGTTCAAACCATCCTACCCAGCCAGACTGTTCAGGGAACCCTTCGTTCTGTCCTGATCCGGCGGTGGGTGCACCAACAATCCAGTCCAAGAGTCCATCGTTGTCGAGGTCCATGAGTTTAGAAGCATAGCCTATTGAAATATGTGGGTGATTCACCATGTCTTGTTTGAGTCGGCTCCAATCTGGCAATTCTACAGTATACAGAGTGTCGCCATCTGTATACAGCAGATCCGGTCCGCCTCCCAGAACCCACTGTGGCTTCCCCGTTAACGCCGGTCCGAAAGGGTGTATGCGGCTCAAAAGGTTTGTGGTTTCATTAAAGACAAAGGTCGCATTGAGGGTCCAGACCTGTGTGGGTATACCGCGCATCAATACTGCGATATCATCATCATACCGTGCCATATCGATACTGGTTGCGGGCAGGGGGTGCTCAATACCGCCGATCTTGACTGAGTTGTTGAACAGTTGTACCAGTCGGCCATCGGGTAGAGTACCCAAACGTCGAATGTTGGTTGACGTGAGTTCTATGTTGTTCACATCATTTTGCCATCGGGTGTCACTTAGAGGACCAAACAACACTGGCGAGCCATCCCTCAGGGTGATTTCTTGACCCCATCTAGCGCAGGCGTCAGTAGTCCAAGATTGGGCGGTCAGTTCACCGTTGCTGAGTTTATACAGTGGCGAGGTACAATTGGAGGGCGCAGTAATATACACTTCTGAACCATTTGCAAGCATTCGAAAGCCAAATTCCGATTCTTCGGGGCCGGTGTATGTTGTCAGTTCTTCCGTACAAGGTTCCCAGTCTTTTGGTGACCGATCTTTGCATCCGAAGAGTAGTGTGAGTAAACTGAACATGATACCACTATACCTGAGTTTATAATTAACGGGACAGGAGACTTTGATGAGCAATCCATTTGATATGTTGAATGCCATGGGTGGCATGGGCGGCATTGGAAATATGATATCCTCTTTTCAGGAAAATATGAAGACCACGAAAGCCGAATTGGCGAAACAACACTACACAGCAGAAGTCGCTGGTGGTAAAGTCAAAGTCACCGTTACGGGTGCCAATCAGGTTGTGTCCATTGAAATGGCCGAAGCACTGGCGGGAGATGTTGAACTGATGAGTGATTTGGTTCTCGTTGCCACCAATCAGGCTCTAAGTAAAGCCAAGGCAGATTCTGACCAAAAGATTCAGGCGTTGACCTCAGGGTTACCCATCCCTCCTGGAATGCTAGGAATGCTCGGACTATAAGCCTGACAAATGATGATTTGGTTATGGTTGTTCGGCTGTACGGATGACAAGACAACTGTGGACTCGGCACTGGATGATCCGGTTGGTTGTTATGCTGAGACGCCCTCTATTGAGTTGGGCCAGGGTGAGCGTGAGTTTGAAGATTTTATGGTACCCTATGAGTCGGTGATGATTCATGGTCCTCAAGGTGGGTGGCACATTTTGGCATCTCTTCGTACGCATGGGATGATGGATATCGTGGAAGTCCATTACACCATCGAGCACCTCGATTCGGGGGCCTTTGTCTCTGATAATATCTATCGGCTTGCGGTGATATCTGAAGGGGAGTGTACTGGTTATTATCCAGGTTTATATGGCTACCTTTCGGTTCGAGATTTGTATGACGGAGCTCTGGATACCCCGCCAGAGCTGCTGGGTGGGGATACGCTGCGCATTCGCCTGAGGGTGACAGACTGCACAACCAGTATGGAGGAACAGGGAATCTGCACTCAAGCAAATCGTTGGGCAGAAGCCTCTCTCGATGTGACAGCCTTACTCGACCCCATCGATCAGGTCTCTGATTCTGAAGATACTTCGGATACCGGTTCGTAGTCTGTGGTGGGTTCAGCTGCGATAGACAGGTCTGGTTCGGTCTGCTCGACTTCGGTGGTGAATTCTGCGCGCTGGATTTGCTTTAGGTGAAAGCGTCTCGGCTCTCCTCGAAGCATGCAATTGGCTTCGAGGTGTGGCGAATCCCACTTGGTGATTTCCAGTTCTCTGCGGGTACGAATTGGCTTCGATGGATCACGAGAAATGTAGTCTATAGAAATGCGTCGTTTCTCTCGTTTGGCTTGAGTAATCGTGCGAGCAATGTTTTTCTTGTACTCACCCCGTTTGTGGTATTTCTCACACAATTCTTGTAACTCTGACACGGTCAGTTGCTTTTCAGTACGCTGCTCAATGTCTTCCAACATCGCCCAAAAGATGTATATGGTATTTCGAGCATCTGGAAGTGCTCTATGGGCATGGGGGGTCATTAAGTGAAACCGATGCGATACAACCGATAAGTTGTTCCTAGGGAATCCAAAGAAGCGTCTAGACATAGCCAAACTGTCTACCACCAAATCATCTGAGATGACGGGTAAATTGTTTCGCTCAGCCTCTGCTTTGAGAAACCCAACGTCGAACTCGGAATTGTGAGCGACGAGTATACAGTCTTTTATAAACTCTTGAAGTTGCGGATAGATATCGTCAAAACTGGGAGCCTTCTCCACCATGGAAGGAGAGATACCGTGAATGGCTTGATTGCTAGGGGATATCCGTTTGGTGGGTTTGACCAACGAGGACCATTCCTCAACACTACCATCTGGGTTGTGCTTCACAAGGGCTATCTCGATGATGTTGTGTCCTTTTTCAACGTGTAGTCCTGTGGTTTCACAATCAAAAGCGACGACACTGCGCTCACGTATGGGTAATGAATCTATGGTCATCATTCTTCCAGTGGGTTTACAGGACGTTCTAGCCAGTCTGGAATCCCAGGAGCCATGAAGTTTCCATCGCCATTTTGGTCCACCCAGATTGGGTTGGTCAGCGCAAAAGGAATCACTTCAAAGCCTCTTGGAATAGGTACAAGCGGATCAAGAATCGAGGAAACATCAAAACTCAGTTCCACATCGGAGAAGGCCTCCAAGACCACATCTTGGAGCTGGACCGGCGGTATCTCGACGGCTGTGTACAACGGCGCCAGA
>CAJWHX010000354.1 GCA_913040875.1 uncultured Pseudomonadota bacterium
GATTCTGAGAGTGTACAATGGTGGCGATAACGCCTGCGTCTGACCGTCCCACAACACGCCATGAATCGCCAACAGATTCAACGTGATCTCCATGGCTCATCCAAGCGACGCTCATTTTCGGAACATCGTCGATAAATGGATGCACTCCCTCTAGGTGCAATGTGGACTGCCCATATTCTCGTTTTTGCCCCCGTTCAAGCTGACACCCGGTCCGCAGTGCCATCATTTGCATACCGTAGCAAACTCCCAACGTGACCGTATCTGTCTGCAACCACCGCTCATCTACATCTGGTGTTTCCTCTCCGAGTACGGAAGCCGGACCGCCACTCAAAACGATCCCGTCATACGTCCAATCGTCGTGAAAGGGTTCGGTGCATGGGTGAATCTCGCAATAGACATTCATTTCTCGGATCCGTCTGGCAATCAGTTGAGTAAACTGTGAACCAAAGTCCAAAATGAGGATTCCTTTATGGTGCATCCCCCCTCCTACTGTGTACTGTGTGAACCAAATTAAAAACTGGCAGAGAACTCACCACCTGTCAGGGCGTCTAAATTTGCGGTCATCTCTTGGAGTCTGAGTTCCATTTCAATCTGATCTTGGAGAGATGATGGTGGATTGAGTAAATTGTCCACTTGTAAACGTCTTCTGTCGAAATAGAGTCTCGTCACTTCATCGAGTACCTTCTCTCGCATTTTGTTTGCTTTTCCCGTTTCGTTGATCACACGAATTTGTTCCGAAGACATGACGAGTTTATCCAGTCGCCATTCTAATTTGACAACCACTCTATCGTCATTGCCGAGTTGAACATAATCAACCTGAGACTCCAGCTCACCACTTGCGCCTGCAACATAATCGTACCGAGTACCTTCATCGAGTTGCTTGTCATACTGAAGATTGACTTTTGGCAAAGCATAGGCTCGCTGAGAGGATGACAGCCATTTCTCCATGAGTTCAGGATTTGTCTTGGAATAGCGCATCGCCATAGCCTGTACGGCACGAATATCCGGCTCACCATCAAACTCAGCCATCACGGCTTCTACGGAGGTATAGGACTTATCTCTCTTTGTCGAAATCTGGAGTGTCACAATAGACTCTTCCCGCAGATTTTGAAGAGCAGACTCACTGAGATTCAACACACGTAACGATTCAACATTGGGTATACCATTGTGTTTTGCCCGATATTCCACTATGGATTCCGCCATCGTTTGATCGATGTGTTCCAATGATACAAAGTCTGCGATTGGTGCGTTGTTTAAATCAATCTCTGCCCATCCAATAGACATCATCAAAGACATAACCATTCCAAACATAATTTACTCCTGTGCCTGTAAGGCCATATAAAATTTTCCATTTGTGTATAAATCGAGTAGCGCAGTGACCTCTTCTTGCTCGAGATGGTGGCGCACTTGATCAGAAATCGGCGCGGTCAAAAGCAGTCGGCTTTGTTGCTCCAGTCGAATCGCTGTTGAATACAAATCAATAATCCGTCTCGTTTTGGCCTTCCGCATCGCGTGAAGGGACAGCGATACATTACTCGCAGCCGGAACCACACCCGCCAAGTCACTTCGGTATACACTGTTCCCAATCACCATCACATCATCCGAGAGGTTTGCGAACCCGACATCTGTAGATGCTGTCTGACAATTCCCAAAGCACATGTTGGTTACGACTCGCCAAGGAACTTGCTCCATTCCAATGGTTGATATGGAATCGTAGTTGACAGTGATAGACCTATCGTGACCATAATCACCAGTCACGGATACGGTTGGTACCCAACGAAGTAGACTTGTCGACCGTTCAATTGAAAGATCGGCCATTTGACGATCAATCTCTTCTGTGGCTGCAGCCACGAGGATATCCACATCGACATTTGTAATTGAGATATCTGTCACAGTAGCCAGTGATTCGTCTTGTTGAGACTGAGCAAGATAATACCCGCCCTGTTCCGTCGCAATTACAAAAGACCCTTTCCAAGCAACCGCATCTTCAATCTTAACCCTTGGAAGGCCCTCTTCAAGTGGTTGCCATGTACTACCTTGGTCAATGCTCTCCCAGACCATTTCTGTATCAAATGCCAACAACCCAAAATTCCACTCGTCTTCGAGCATCTTTTGAAACTGAATTTGAGTTCGCTGTACTTGAAACTCATTTCCCAAATCTTCTGAATATAGAAATCCAAGAGACGTCATGCACCACAACTGACTGCTCAAACTGATCTCCACACTGGTAAACTCAACATCTTCATAACCAGACGCGTTCATCTGACTCCAGTTGTTGGCATCGATGGTCAACCAGATACCGTTTGAAGTTGCAGCGACAGCATACTGTTGATTGGCTGCAAAGTCGTGTACATACAGATCTTTGGGTACGTTTAGGTTTGGCTCCCAAGTACGACCTTTATCTTTAGAGATGTACAAACCTTCTGCAGTACCTGCCATGTAGATCCCATTCAATGAAGAAAAGGACATCGCCGGAGGCAAGTCCTCCATCTCAGACCACGCGTCTCCATCGTTCATCGATCGAACACACCCTCGAACAGAACATCCGAATACCAACGGTGTTTTCTCATCTGTCCACAATGTAAAGATACCGTTTGAACTGTCTTGATTCAGCAATGGGTCATCAATTGCGGACTCCCATTCATTTCCGACTGAATCAGCAGGAAGGAATTCTTCGGTATCTTCATCATATTGAGGGGTATCATCATACTCATCCCACTGTTCAGACAACGAACTCTCTAGATCAAGCAGCAAATCTTCTTCATTTATGCCTTCATCTGTACCATCATACACCATAGACCATGAACCGTCGCTATTCAAACGATGGATTTGTCCGAAACTATCCATGACCAGTAGGCGATCACTCCACGTAGCTCCAACCGCCTTCAAAGGACGATATAAACGCAAGGCTTTCCATTGATGATCATATTGCCAGTGAAAACGTGCTTCGTCGCTCACTTCATTCAGTTCATCAGTCGACTCTTGTGCGATCGCACTGAGCACAAATAGCCACAGCATTACCATACTTCTTTACTAATCGATCCATAATAGAGATGCGATAGTGAAGTAGAGAAAATCCAGTCTCCTATTATACAAATTTCTATAATACTTAGAACAATTATAAAACAGAAATTGAGGCTTGAACCAGATTCTTTATTGAAACTGCAATCTCGCGGATCGACTTGCTTTTATTTAAATAAATATAACTGTCGCTCTGTTTTTTCTGTGGTACCGGATATTCCGTTGCCAAAGAAACAATGTAGATTTCTCCGATATTGAGATGACCGCACACGAAACTTCCGACTTTTGGTGGAACGTGTATGGATTCTTGGTCAAATACCATAACGGTCGGACAATGCAGCCCTACCAATACTCCTGCTTCAAAAATATTTGAGCATGTATATACGCGGAGCCCAGTGTTCACTTCAAGAAACTCTTTCAATGTTTCAATATATTGTATATTGCTGTCTACTAAAACCAACTTTTGTTCAGTAGATTCTTTCGTTGACAATGATGTTGATATCAGGTAGCCATTCTCAGTAGCAAAATCAACAAAATCTTGCCTACGAATTCTTCTGTGACCACCCGGAGTCCGGAAGGAATCAAACCGCCCAGCGTCTGCCCAGTTGATGATACTCGGTAGACTCACACCTATCAGTTCTGAAGCATCTTTTGTCGTCAATAGTTCCTTCTTCAAGATACGCTTCTTTTGATTTTCGTCCACCTTCTCCCCCGTTGAGATGTCTATATTATAATTCAAAATATCATAATTGCCCATAACACAAATATAAAAAATACAAAAGACCGTGAATCCACGGTCTTTGTCTTAATGAACTGTAAGGGGTTCGCTACTGAATCGTAAATCGAAACAGTGTTTCACCCACTTTCAATTCTTCACCACCGTATAGCTTGAACTCCCCTTCAAATGAATCTCCGTTGACCATCGTTCCATTTGAAGAACCCAGATCTTCTAAATAGAATTGATT
>CAJWHX010000355.1 GCA_913040875.1 uncultured Pseudomonadota bacterium
ATCAAGTGGCAACAGATGTCCGTCTTTGGATGCGCAAGCAGTTGGCCGTATTGAGATATTGTACCAAGAAACTCGTCCTCGCATTGGTGAAGCTGTCGACAGAACAAGGAAAAGTTCTAGTTCCGGGCTATACCCATCTCCAAAGGGGGCAGCCCATTTGGTTTGCTCATCAGATGATGGCTCACGCATGGAGTTTCTCTCGGGATTGGGAGCGATTCTCAGATGTTCACAAACGGGTCAATCGTTCTCCACTTGGTGGGGCAGCGATGGCGGGAACCCCACACCCAATCGATAGGAAACGTACAGCATCCTTGCTTGAGTTTAATGGATTGATGGAAAATGCCATGGATGCTGTCTCGGCTCGAGACCACATGCAGGAGATGGTGTCTCATTGTGCGATTACTGCATCTCATTTATCTAGGTTGGCAGCGGAGATTATTCTGTGGAGTTCCAAAGAATTCTCGCGTGTTCGTCTCAGTGATGATTTCTCTACGGGTTCATCGATCATGCCTCAAAAGCGAAATCCGGATGCAGCTGAGCTGATACGTGGAAAGACGGCTCGAGTGTATGGTGGGCTGCATCATTTGCTCACTCTAACGAAGGGGCTACCGATGGCATACAATCGAGACTTGCAAGAGGATCGATACGCATTGTTCGACTCTGTCAACACCACTATATCTTCATTGCGTGTGATGACTGGATGTATTGATGGCATGAAGATTCTCAGCGGACCAGATTTGACCGGAGACTTGTCTTTGGCAACAGAGATTGCTGATTATTTGGCCGGAAAGGGGGTTCCATTTCGAGAGGCACACCATGTGTCTGGGCGTATTGTAAAATGGTGTGAGCAGAATAATAAAGGGCTTCATGAACTCACTCTTGAACAGTATCGGTCTGTCCACCCTAAGTTTGACGAAGAAATTTGGGTCTGGTTGGATCCTGAAGCAGCGGTGGAGCGTCGCGACTCTAGGGGAGGAACGGCATGGAAGGAAATCGTTCGTCAGAGTTACATGTTGAAAGAATTTCTTGGATAAGGTCTAAGATCGTAAGAACGATTGTCATACGACGTCAGGTCTATAACTGAATGCCTGGTGGGATGATTCGTCGATTGCTCTGCTTCAACTCATCTAGTGTGGGGCGAGTGGTCTCAATCGGTGGTACATAACCTTCCAATAGCTGGAAGAAGCTTCTGACTGGAAGACTCAGCATCTTTCGACTGGGAAAAATTGCATAGAGTTGTGTTGCGACAATCTTCCAGTCTTTAAACACCGGTACCAGTTGGTTGGTTTTGATTTCATGATGGAGGAGTGTACTCGGGAGCTTTACAATGCCTAGGCTATCGATAGCCGCTTGTCTTGCCAGCCAAAAAGAGGGGGTCTTGAGACGACTGTTTAAAGTGACATCTTGTGTTTGAGTCACTTGATAGGTCAAATCAAATTTTTCAAAGTGCCAAATGTTTGCAGGACCGTATAAAGGCTCGGAGTAGCTGATGATGGGCATTGATTGTAAGTCTTGTGGTGTTTGAGGATAGCCATGGGTCTCTAAATACATTGGAGATGCTAGGCAATCCAGCCAAGCATGGGCAAGTTTCTTCGCCACCACGGAAGAGTCTTTCATCGGACCAAATACAAATCCGACATCCACATTTTGATTGTAGAGGTCAAGTTGACTATCCGACAATGTGACTTTCACGGAGACCTTCGGATAGCGTTTCATGTATTCCAAGATGATTTGTTGTAGACTTAGCTCTAAGAATAAATGAGAGGTTGCAACGTGTATAGTTCCTGATGGTTCGAGTTTGGTTTGTAAAATGCTTTCTTCCGCAAGTTCCGCCGTGTGAACGATTTGCTGTGCGTGCTCAAAGAACAGCTCTCCTGCACTGGTCATTCGCAATTTTCTTGTGGAGCGCTCTAGAAGACGGACACCGAGTTTCTCTTCAAGTTCAGATACTTTGCGAGACACAGTTTGCTTTGGCATTCCGAGACGCTGAGCGGCTGCAGTGAAACCTTGCTCCTCAACGACACAGACGAAGACTTGGCTTGCGTTTAAATCAAACATTAAGTTGGTTCCACAACATCAAATCCCGCTCCTTCAATCGCTGCAACAATGGTCTCCCTAGATACGGGGCCATCAATCTTTGCTTCCCCAGGATCGAGAGTGACAATCGCTTCTGTCACGCCTTCAAGCTTGGATAAGACCTTCTGCAAGCGACCAACGCATCCATTGCAGGTCATTCCATCGACTTTGAGTGTGGTCATGGTCTCAGTTTCTGTAGAGTTTTGTGTTGACATTTGTACTTCCTCAACGGCAAAGTATCCAAGTAGTCCAATCAATATAACACCGGATAGTTGAGCCCACAAAGTTTCATGTTCATGTATATGTCCTACTTCAATCGATGACGTCAGGACCCCGTCAAATAAGGTACCAAGAATGAGTGAGCCGAGTATTACAGTGGTCAGATAGATCGTTGTGATTCTACCCCCAAGAGCACCTTTGACGGCACCGATGGTAGCGATGTTTGGTGCAGGTCCAGCCATCAGAAATACAAGTCCAGCACCCAATGGCAACCCGGCGTCAACCAACGCAGCTGCAATCGGAACGGATGCCGTCGCACATACATATAGTGGGACTGAGATGACCAGTGCCAAGATCGAGGCCACTAAATTACCAAGGTTCCCTTCGGGAATCCAAGCCTCTAAGCCATTGCTGGGTAATATAGTAGAGATCAATGCTGACAGTAAGATTCCAAAGAGCAACCATCGCCAAATGCTTCTCAAGATATCAATTCCGTGTGCGTAAGCCCCAATCCAAGTTGTAGATTTTTGTTCACTCGGCTTCAATGATGAAGAGGTCTCCGTTGGGAACTCACGTTCAACCCACAATCCGCCAATCAAACCTGTAACCAATGCGGCTGCAACCTTGAATAGAGCAAACGGAAGCCCTAGAAAACTGGCTGATACTGCAATTGAATCCACACCGGTTTGTGGTGTCGCGATTAGAAATCCAACGGTAGAACCCTTACTCGAACCTTGTTTCTCTAGGCCCAGTCCAGTCGGAATAACGGAACACGAACATAGTGGTAGTGGAATTCCAAACACGACAGACTTTAGAACGCCTAATTTCCCTTGGAGCTGCTGTTCAATCCAGTTATTGGGCAACCATTTGTACAATAAAGCGGAAAGGACACTTCCAAAGAGGAGCCAAGGAGACAAGTCGAGAAGTACGGTCCAAATATTTTCGATAAATAGGGTGATCATTGATATATCCACTGTGGTTTACATCAATGTAACCACAAATACCATGGCTTGTAGTGGTACCCAGTCAGTAATTATCGGTTTTCGTATGGTGGAAGTTGTAGTATGATACTGCGGTACTTTGTTTGTGAGACGGCGTTGGTGTCTCCACCCGGTGTGATTATCCACATCAGTTTGCAATAGGGCTGGACATGCGGAGTACTAGCGTATCCATCGGTTAAGTAGATTACCCCATCAAAAGTGATGTGAACATTCTCCGTGGCTTTATTGCCGCCTCTCATAACAGAGGTTTCCCGACCATTTCGAACATCATTCACCCATTTGAATGGCTCATTAAAATCGGTTCCACCACCCCCGGAATACGGTTTCTGTCCTTCGTACTTCCAAAACAACTGCGGATGTGTATCGGCTTCTAAGACGTAGACTTCAACACCATGCTTGTAGAGTTTATGAACCTCTGCAAAGAGGTATTCAACATCAATGGGACCTACAGATCCTGAGGTGTCAAGGATGCACAAGAGTTTGGGGAATTCCTTTTGCTTTTTAACACCCGGTAAACTTTTCGGTATCTTTCGTTCAATGACGAATGCCTCTTGACCATTATACTGGTAATATGGATTCCCAATTAGCATTTGTGGGGGGACACTACTCCATGTGAGTTCGTCCAATAAAACGGTATTGTGAATCAACCAGACAATCAACTGTGCCGGCAAAATACTCCAAGAGATCTCC
>CAJWHX010000356.1 GCA_913040875.1 uncultured Pseudomonadota bacterium
TCTCCACGTCCTTTTATATCCTTTGCATCTCTTTCTTTTTTATCAATATCTTGCCGCTTCGTATGGGTGAGATTATGCGTCCCGTATTGCTGCTCGACAAAGAAGAGATGCCGATGGGATCAGGATTAGCAGTCGTATTTGTCGAACGAATCATTGATTTAATCTCTGCGATGGTGATGGCAGTTTTGGTTATAGCACTTGCCGACATTCCCATTTTGGAAGGGTCCGCGATAGCCGACATACGATCCAGATCGATTTGGCTCTTACCATTGTTGTTTACCGGACTCTTTGTACCTATATTTGCAACGGGCTTCTTTCGTACACTGATCAATCAAACGTGGATGCCAGACAAGATATTGGGACTCATCAATCCATTTTTACATCAACTAGACACCTTGCGAACAACGAAGCAATTGGGCTGGGTGCTACTTGAAACGGTTGTCATCTGGATCATATCCACTGCAATGTACGGTCTCGCAGCAGAGGCTTTCGGAATCTCTGGAATCGGATTCTTGGAGGGGATGGGGATCCTCGCCTTTACGATGATCGGCATGGCGGCACCAAGCGCTCCAGGATTTGCGGGAACCTACGAAGCCTCCTATGTTGGTGGACTGGTATTTTTCGGTTCAACAGATGCCGGTGCCAACTTCGCTACCGCACTCTGCTTTCACTGGTGGATTTTCATCGTACAATCCGCTTCGGCAATCATTTGGATGGTCGTAGATGGAACCTCTTTTGGCGACTTGTGGAAGAAATTGAATGCAAAGAGAACTTCATCTAAAGAATAAACGCTTTACGATCGATGGTCCCGTTGCAGTCGCAGTGCATAAATGGGCTCATCTCGCTCAATAAATTTGCTCTCGTAATTGGTGGTGATATCTTCAGTGGGATCCCACGGAAAACCATTTCGATGGGCATCTCTCGCCACGCCGAGAACCGTATACGGTAGATCTTCAATCACCTTCAGCATCGTATCAACATGGGTCTCAAAATCTGTTTTGATCCGCCATTCTGCTCCATCCGCCATCGCCCACGCCATCCAGCTCGCGAAGGGTTTCGCCAAAATTCGTTTGTGCGCTTGTCGTCTTTTGGTCCAAGGATCGGGATGATTGCAATAGACAGCAGCAAGACTGCCTTCTTCAAACAAATCGTCTAAGCACCAATTGTCATATCGAAGAATACGTGCATTTTGGACTCCCGCTTCCTCCAGTTTTTTGGCAACCATGATGACTCGCTTGTATCGGATTTCAATGCCGAGCCAGTTGTGATCGGGATTTTTATGAGCCATCCCCTCCAAAAAGAATCCATTCCCACTGCCAATTTCCAGACTCATAGGTGCTTGACGACCGAAGCACTCCGTCCACTTTCCTTTATACTGCTTGGCATCACGACCAACAACCACTGGCAAGCCATGTCCAAAGTATTCTTTCACATAGGGATTGAGTTCCGCGTTGTACATCTCTTCTGGAAATGGGTCCCAAAAATCTAATCGGCGGGCCACAATGGGCTGGGGGTGGGGATTGTCCTTCAACGGTCTAGGCATGACTATCTTTCCTACTGTACACTCTTTGACAGACTGGGTTTACGGTTGCGGAGTGGGTTTGATATTCTGTTTCCAAAAGGCACCTTCATCGGTGATTTCTCGCTTCCAGATGGGGACATCTCTTTTTAAGGCTTCGAGAACAAATCTTGACGCATCATAGCTCGCCCCTCTGTGGGGAGTCGCGACGGCGATGACGACACTGATCTCATTTGGCAGTACTGTGCCGACTCGATGAACAATCGCCACCCTTGCTTGAAACTGTTCCATCGCTTCGTTGGCAATCTCCTGCATTCGACGAGTCGCCATTGCTGGATAGGCTTCATACTCAAGATACCGCACGGTTTGTCCTTTATATACCCCTCGAACCCTGCCGACAAAAAGCAAATCAGCACCACAGTCTGGATGGGCAACAGCCTTTTCCACGTCTTCAATCGAGATATCTCCATCCGATAGTGCAATCATCATCCACCACCCATCGGAGGCAAAAATGCAATCTCGTCACCATCTGAAATCAAAGTGTCAGCACTGACATACTCAGCATCAATGGCAAAACGGATTCCAACTGGGGACATATTGAAAATCTGACTGAACAATACCCCTACAGACACGGATTGTTCAAGACGCATTCCTTCTTCTGAAACGCCTCTAGTTTCTCGCAAATGGGCGAAGTATAAAATCGTGATGGAAATCATTTGGGTTGCATCTCACAGTTCGGATGGGTACACTGATCATAGCCCGTTTCATGGGTCTGATCACCCTATACAGACATCAAATTTGGATTCTATATATGTTCTCCTGCACTTCTGTTGTGCTTCTATTGTCCATACTTGGCTTTGGCTGTGACGATGAGCCCATTCTACAAGCCATCGAGACACCGACGCTGTTGGATGAAATTCCTTCCGCAGAAGAGCGCATCGCCACCAAAGACATCGTAGAATATCAAAAGAAAGACGGTGTGTATGTAGACGTTCGGTATCTGGGAGGACGCAGCTGGCTCGACGCACAGCCTACACTTTCGGATCAACTCGGAGATTTACAGGACAGTCTAGAATTGCCAATGCGTCAAGGCACTAGATACATCTACGACAAGGGATCTGTCTACATTTATGAAGACCAAGTGTACCGTATCGATTTACCCCTTCCAGAGGAACTTCGGCGTTCTCAGGTTCTCCAGATCCTTGGTTTTCCAGAACAAGTGGACAAATATCTCATCACTCACCGTGAGTATGTACTGGAAAACGAATGGGAATTTCGGCGAATTCGCATGAAACGTGTCGGAACTGAGAATGAACTGGTCAAAGAAGTCTCTGCTTGGAAGTTTTCACCGCAGGAATTATAGGTTTCAAATACAGAGTCTTTGGTAAAACACTGTATACTCTTTGGCATAGAATATATGTCAAACCGGAGTATTCATGTCCAATCACATTGCCAAAATCGAAAGTTTATTACTGAGCGACGACTTTTCCTTTGTTATTCAAGGATTTGAACTACTCAAAACTCTCCCCTCTATCGATTTTTCTGCATTCTCCTTTGCTGTTCGTTGGGTCGACAACTACCAGTACAGTCATTTCGGTCTCTCGAAAGAATGTGTGCATGCCCGATATGTTGCTTGTGCACTGTACGGTATGCGGCTCGCTCAAGATTCTTCATTCACACCCAAAGAACCCACGACGCGAATGCATTTCACAGGGCCAATACCACCTGAAATCGGCGCTTTTAAAGACTTAGACGAGCTGAACATCGTCTTAGATTATGGCACCAACATTCCAGAGTTAACCATCCCCAGTGAAATCGCAGACCTACCAAAATTACGAGAACTCCATATCACCTCCAGAGACGCCATCCTACGGTTACCCGAGAACATCGGATCATGTCCCTCACTGAAGACCATCCGTTTGGATAGCAATACATCCATAGAGTTGCCACATTCATTCGGAAACCTGTCCACGTTGGAAAGTCTCACCCTCAAGCAACTCAAAGGGTCCAAGATATCTTTCGATGGCTTAACGAGTTTACAATCACTTTCCATAGGCGATTACCATTCAGGGATGGACAGCTCCGCGCTACCAAACTTGTTTACCCAACCGCATCCGAGTCTCAAGGATATCTCACTCTACGACACCAATGACACACTTGCTTCGTGGATGAAATACCTACCATTAAGCGAACTCAGTTTGGAATACCCAAAGGTGCAAACCTCCAACTTTCCACCAAATGTATTTCCAAATCTAGAAAAACTATTTTTCAAAGGTGCCGGACTCTATACACTCGACGATACCTTTTTGACCTACCCCAAGTTGAAAAAACTAGAGGTCAACACGACAGGAACCCACATCATCATTCCAAAATCCTATAAACATGTCGATTTTGAGGTCGAAATTCAAACCGACAACGTGATCGCGCCACTCGATGTTGCCTATTCAAAATCATTTAC
>CAJWHX010000357.1 GCA_913040875.1 uncultured Pseudomonadota bacterium
GGCGATCGACCTTCTCGAGGCAGAGCTGTCTGCCATCGGGTTTGCCTGCACGCGCCTGCCTTTTGGCGAGGGTGATTCGCGCATCGACAATCTGTATGCCCGTTATGGCAGTACCTCGCCGCATGTCTGCTTTGCCGGTCATACAGATGTTGTGCCGGTTGGTGATGCTGCGGCCTGGACGCGGGACCCGTTCGGTGGTGACATTGTCTGCACCGCCCAGTATGGCGGATTTGTTACCATCCGCGATGTTGTCGCTTCCACCCGCAATACTAGAGAAGGACGCATTGGCCTGGTTTTGATACCCGCCTAGGATGGTACCGTAGTTTCCAGCTACGGTGCCGTTGAACCCACCGGCAATGCTGGCGTAGTCACTGGAGATGACGTTGTCTTTACCGCCCAGACTGGAAGCGTAATCGCCTGAGATGGTGGCGTTCTCGCCGAACAGAATACCCGCAATCCCGGTGTAGGAATGATTGGAGCCGACGATGAGGTTGTGGGACCCACTTCGAAGGTCTGCAGTGTCGTTTTCATTGTAGCCGATGATGAGATTCCCGAGTCCGAGGAGAGACCCTGTACTGCCGAGTCTGTCGTCTGTATAGCCTGATCCACTTTGAACCTGTAGGTTGGCGCCACTGATCATGATGGTGTTGCTCGCGGTGTCTACACTCATGTAGTCTGCCAGATTGCTGACGATGGAACCGAGGGCTGCATTGCTGTTCACCCAGTCCTCGGTGGCCAGCCCAACAAGGTCATTTTGACTGACGTAGTCGATCGATATCGATTGTACCGATCCCTGCAGGCTGAGGACATCCGTCATGTTCTGTGAGATCTGGTCACTCAGGCCATCGACGTCGCTTTGGGTAATGTATTCCCCATTGCTGAGGTCTGTGGTCGTGACGAGGGTATTCAGGATACTACTGCTGAGGTAGTCTGATTCAAGGTCGCTGATGGCATTCTCAGCCAAGATCAACCGCCCATTGTGGTCAAAGAGTGTCGTGTCGTGATCGGATATGGCTTGGGTATTGGCTAGGACATCACTTTGTAAGCCGTACCCTCTGGCGAGTACCCAGCTTTGGGTGGCATAGTTGACGAGGTCTGTACTCTGAACATAGCCATTTTCAATCACGAGGAGCCTAGTATTGAAGTTGCCAATTGTACCGGTATTGTTGGATATGAAGGCTGTGTTTTGATTGATGGATTGGGTGTTCAGTTGGACGGATGTATCCAGTGCATAGCCCTGATTTTCAACCCAGGTTTCTACAGCAAAGTTCTGTGAGTTCACCCAAGATTCAGTGGCGTATCCATTCAGGTCTGAACCAACCAGCATGGTGCTTTGAACACTGTCGATATCGTTTTCTGCATCGCGGAGTGCCAAGTCGTGGTCGTTCATCACCGAGAGCGCCAGGGTCAGGTCTTCTTGCTGTGTGCTTTGAGTATCTTCGAGTGTTTCCAATCGATCGGCAACATTGGCATCATTCCAATCTGTTTGGAGAGTGGTCAACTTTTGCTCCAGTTGATCGATTTGGTCTTGCAGCAGGGCATTTTGCTGCTGAAGCAGCTCAATTTGAGTTTGCTGGAGTTCGACTTCAGTTGTCACAGGGTCCTCTGTACATCCAAGCATCAACAGTATCCAGAATGAACGGCCAGTCATGTCTCTTATCGCTCCTCTTTAACGGGAACAATCCCCCGACAATACGTCATATTTGATGTGGTATCGGATTTTGTGAGTCTACGAACCGGTACCGGTTCTTTAAAACCTTTGACCTGAATTTCCTCGTATTGTCCTTGTTTGCCAATGTGCTCCAGGATTTCTTGATGGATGACGATTTCCCCCCCTTTTGCCGCCGTGCACAACCGTGCAGCAAGATTGACTGTAGCGCCAATTACAGTGTGCTCCATCCGCTCTGCACAGCCCATGTTGCCCATGATGACCCGACCCATACTGAGTCCGATGCCTATCTCAACTTCTTGATAGGACTCACCGGATTTTCGGGCTTTTCGTCTGTTGCGTTTGTTCAATTGACGGAGACTGTGCTGTACATGGTGTGCGCATTCATACGCCCGACGTTCTTTATCCTCTCCTTCAAAGATTACGAGAACGGCATCTCCCATATACTTATCAATGGAACCATTGTAGGCATCCATAATTATAATTTCTGCTTGGACTTCAATGTACTCATTGATCAGTCTAATGGTCTCCCGAGGACTAAAACTTTGAGTGAGTTCGGTAAACCCTCTGATATCCGTTTCCATGATGACGCATTCGATATTTCGCACCATGTTTAAGTCGACCTGAGATTGCTGTTCATTGGCATAGGCAATCATTTTGAGTGTGTGCTTGGGCAAAAACTTGAGCATCGAAAATCGTTCTCCCAATTGAGTGAGCGAGATATTAATAGCCCTAGCCAACAAGGTGAACTCATCCGCTGCACGTGTGTCAGTTGGGATTCTGTATTCGTAGTTTGCTTCTTGAATGGCAATGGTTCCTTGGAGCAGCTCATCCACTCTTCGTTTGGCCTGTCGATACATCCAAATACCCATGATCAACCACACGAAGAAGAAGAAGGCGTCGAACAATAGTCGAAGTAAGATATCTTCAATGAACGCATCGAGGACATCTTCCAAATCGCGATCCAGTTCAAGGATTCCCACGACATTTCCAGCTTTGTTTGTAAGAGGGACGAGTGCCGCTACAAACGTTCCATGATCATCGGTGAACATAGGAGTACTTTGCGGAATGCCTTCCCATGCTTTGGCATACATATCTGCTACATTATCCGGTGGGGAATAGGAATCTCCGATAAAGAGACTGTCTTGAAGCATTACAGTAAATCGATAGGTGTTTGTCAAATCGGAATCTTTCCGTAGGATATAGACTTGTTGGTCATTGAAGTCATGGTCCTGTTGCAATTGGCGAAGTTCCCTTTGCGAGATTTGAAATTCTTCTGATAAACCAACAGAGTTGTCCGTAAACGTACTTAACTGTTCCGTTGTTATATGAGGGGCTATCGTCATGCCAATTGCCATCGTATTGCGTCTAAATTCATTGACGACTTGTCTGCGCTCATATTCGTAAGACAAGATGGTATTGCTGATCAGCAGGGCGATCACCACCAATCCTGAACTGAGTACCAATCGACCGATGAACGATTGCAACAGTGGGATGTCGTTCGGTTGAAGGCTAGAGGTATCAGTTTTCATGGAGAGTACAGTCCTATATGGTGGATGCGATTATCGTTCCAACCCGATACTACCTACGAGAGCACCCACACTATCAGGTGCTTGAACAATGCAATCGCCTTCTAGAGTTTGACCGACGCGCTCGGTTTCAATCCGAAATTGATAGGGACCAGATTCAGTATCAAAAGACCCTCTAAACATCACATATTTCCCATTGTGATCCCCGATCATGTCACCCGAAAAGGAATCGTCCTCCCACGTGTACAACTCCATTGTGCCCTCAAGGAGATAGCCATTGTCTCTTTCTACGGTGTTGGTGACCTCAACTAGGGATTCTTGATTGGCATCAGCAAAAATACAGGTGCCATTCCATTCGCCTAGTAAAGCCGTTTCACACCCACACAGCATCAGAAAACAGGTTATCTTGAGCAATCTCATTGAGCCTCCACAGTCTACAGTGTAACTTAACTCGTCCAGGTATACCAAATGTCATCGAGAACTCTTTTTATTGGAGATGTCCATGGGTGTGCAGAGGAGCTTCGATCCCTTCTCGAAGTGGTTCAGCCAACACGCGGTATTCTGGTTGGTGATATGTTTCGAAAAGGTCCGGATAATCATGGGGTTTGGACTCTGATTCAGCAGTGGAATCTTGAGGCTGTCATTGGCAATCATGATTTGATATTGCTCAAAGAGGAGAAGGCCGGTCATCCGAAAGGGTTGATTGATTGGCTTACGGGATTGCCACTATGGATTGATGGTCAATATAGGCGAGGTAA
>CAJWHX010000358.1 GCA_913040875.1 uncultured Pseudomonadota bacterium
CAACCAAGAACAGATCTTCTGGTTGTATTCGCTCTTTCTCCACACCACTCGGTGCCATTACAATTCCTCGTTCATGACGTATCGCGATGCCACCACCCGTTCCACCAACCCAACCAAGGGTATAAAAGTGCCGACAGAGTGAACACAACTCCTCTTTTAATTCGTTGAGGTCCATAGGTACTCCAAGATTTGTACAGTAATCATACATTCGGAAACAAAATACATTGTAACGCAGTTTTGATGAAAAGGGCTCTACTGGTAGACGATATAGAAGGGATGTTTACGGACATTCCGTAGTCCATTTCTTGCTCAATCATCCCACTCGAGTACATTATAGATAACATCGACTCATCGCTCCATCCTCAAAGGAAGACCAATGTATCTGCTCAGCCTCTTGTTTGCATGTTCAAACTCTACACACAAAACCTGCCCTACAGCCGTATCAACTGCACTCCAAGAATGCGTAAACGACTACTCTGAACGATTGCGAGAGTGTATTACCACCACCGGATCCCTTTGCAACTCTAGTGATGCGGATTTGTTGTCCATTATTGATTCTCTAGAGTCTTCCGTAAGCGATGAGTGCGGTGAAGAAAATCCATACTCCCCCATCACTATTGACAATGTCGCCACCCGTATAAGCAAGGCTTGTGAAACGCAGTCTAGATCAGCGGCATGGAGAGTCTTTGGTGGTCCACAAGCCGAAGTATGGACTCAAGGAGATGCACAGACACAAAGTTGCTTGACTCAATTTCATGAAGTGGAACAACGGTTCCTCGAAGCGTCCCTTCAAACTGTCAATGACTGTCTGTTTGAAGATTGTACACCTGCTTCACTGGGCAACTCTCGTAAAGAACTCCGGCAGCAATACAACCAAGAGTTCCTTGGAGAATGTAGCCCTATCGAAGATACTCTAGGGATCAATGCGACTCATTTACTGAAGAATCTCGATACACAAGTCGATTGTTTGACCGCTGCGGCCCATCCAGATGTGGGAGAACATGAGTTATCGTGTGGTCCATCAAACGCAGAATTTCAGGTGCAACGAGGGGAATGGCAGCAAATTATCGTTGATTCAGAAAAATGGGGGACACTGTGCGGAGACGGAACAGAGTTTGCTTTCCACGTTCGATTTGCTCCCGAAGGCCATGACCTAGACAATGTATTGATCGGGTTGCAAGGTGGAGGTGTCTGTGTCTTTGAAGAAGACTGTACCGCAAAGATGGCCAGTGCTCCCGGTCTATTCAATGCTCAAGACGATATCCCCTACGGCATTGGAATAGCGTCACTGGATCCAGAGGTCAGCCCATTTGCAAATTGGACCCAAATATACGTTCCCTATTGCAATCAGGATGTTTTCGCTGGCGGTGGTGCCACAGAAGATTTGGGAGACCTCCAGCTTCCTCGATATGGCGCCATCAATATGCGGTCGGCAGTTCAAATGGTGCGAGATGTCCTTTGGAAAGAGTTGGACAATACAACCGAGGAGGGATTCCGTCCCGATCAAGTGCAGGCTTTCTTTGGTGGTTGGTCTGCTGGAGCATACGGAACCAACTACAATTACCATTGGTTCTTGGATGATTTATTGTGGCCCAAGACCACTGCCTTTCCAGATGCTGGTATGGCATTGCACAATGGGCAAACGCTCGGCGTCATGGGACTTGGCTTGTTGAAAATCCCGGCTTGGGGTGCTCAGAGTTACCTTCCGCCCTATTGCTTTCAAGGAGAGTGCGCAGTCGGTCCGATACTCTCAGAGGCACTATCAAAACGACTGAAACAAGTTCCCGAGCAGCAGATGCTCATCTTGTCCAATCCTGTCGATGATATCCAAATGGGCGATGCCTACTTCCAAGACACAGATTTTTGGATCAACTCGATGAGAGAAGCCTACTGCGAGACCAAAGACTTAACGGGTATACACTACTTTTTGACGTCCGTATCCGATAGCAGCATTCACTGTATCTCAGTTCGACCAGATCTGTGGGACGTACCCGTCAATGGTGTCTCCATGAAAGAATGGTTTGAACTCGCCATCAATGACCCAGATGCCGTGACTGATCAAGCAGAGGAAGCCAACTTCACCACAGATATACCAGGTGTAGAACCGTTTGATTGTGAGGTTGGAGAGTGACCGATTTCCAATGGAACCATTAACCCAAGCAACTCTTGGCTCTGTAGCAGCCATTGCCTTAACGAGGCATACCCCCATTTCAAGAGCATTTTGGATAGGCGCATTGGGTGGATTTCTTCCCGATGCAGATGTTCTCATTCGTTCAGCAGAGGACCCTCTTTTGCATCTCGAATATCATCGACACTTTACTCACTCTCTGGTTTTCATCCCGATTGGTGGATTTATCACCGCCGCTATTGGGCAACTCCTGACCCGTGGTAAAGAACGATTACAACAGTTGTGGCTTCCGGCTTCTTTAGGATGGGCAACACATGGACTCTTGGATTCCTGTACAAGCTATGGAACTCACCTACTGTGGCCCTTTGCCGAAACTAGACTAGCTTGGCACAATGTTTCCATTGTCGATCCATTGTATACACTGCCGTTGTTAATTCTCACTGTCCTCAGTCTTCGAAAAGACAATCGAACACTCAGTCGTATTGCCCTTTGTTGGTCTTTTGCCTACCTATTGTTTGGACTGGTTCAACGGAATCGAGCGACTAAAGTGTATCACGAACTGGCTCATTCTAGAGGGCATGAAATAACAGATGTCTCAGTCAAACCAAGTTTCGGCAATAACATCCTCTTTCGAGGCTTTTATATCTACGAGAATCGTTTTTATACAGACTCAATTCGAGTGTCATGGTTTGGTGACCATAAAGTTTATGAAGGTTCGAGTATAGAGAGATTGGATTATGACACACTGTATGAATCGGTGGATCCCATTCATCAACAGGACCTCGACCGATTTAAATTCTTCTCCAACGGGTACTTGGTAGAAGACCCTGTGCATAGAGGAATCATCGGAGATTTCCGATATGCCATGATACCCAATGCAGTAGCTCCTATGTGGGGTATTGACTTTGAAAACCGTCAACCAAATACACACATGGATTTTGTTCGATTTACAAAATTGAATCAGAGCGAAAGAACAGAGTTCTTCCAGCAACTCAAAGGAGAATAATTATTTGTACACGTACAGTTTCAAACTCGTTGCAGTGGTGGGTAGAAGATCTACTGGAGAAGAGTTTTCATACACCGCACCGCTGGCGAGTAGTATATTGAAATCGAGAACATTGTCGGCACCTTTGCTCACAGCGTCTGTAATATCAATCTTGTCTCCTACTGATACAGCTCCAGGACACCATCCGTTCCGACCATATTCCCATGTTCCAAACTGAGGACTAACGGGGTTAACGTCACAATCATCGCGCCATGGCGTAGTTGAATAAGTGTCGTCGTTAATGATGACATCGTGCCTCATTTGACAAAACTCAGCACAATTCAGCGTGTTTCCAAACGAATGCCCGGTCGTCGTAAGATGCGCTACCACCCTTGTAGCATCGCTGGGTACAAAGAACGATACGGGTTCAATCTGATCTGGTACGGTCTCACCTTCTCCCGACTGCCCCACCGTAATGCTCCGTCGTCCCCAAACATTGATGACTTCATCTGGTGCTGCTGGTGGTCCTGGATAAAAAACAAATCGCATCGTGACACGCCAGCCTTCGCCTTGATCGTGACCAGGTCCTACCCAAGTATCGATGAATGAGCTGATGGTTTGGGTTCCTTTTAAGAGAGGCGCCAGCTCAGTTACATCCACATAATTGGACATTCCCAATCTATAGGGAGTTATGTGACGTAGGATTTCAATGGACTCTGCATTGTCAGTTCCAGCATTTTGAATCAATTGCACCGAACCAGTTCTATCCCAATGGTCACACAACCCACTCTCTGGACATTCCAAGCGGAAATACATACCGATCTGAG
>CAJWHX010000359.1 GCA_913040875.1 uncultured Pseudomonadota bacterium
TGCTCACTATTCTGTGTATTGGAAGACCATTACAAATCGGCTATACTTAAATAGAGTGTAGTGTCCATCTTTATTTCACTGAGGCTTTATGAAACATCGTCTTGAAAAGTTGCGCCGAGTCAGCCGCTTGGAAGAACCCCGAATTGCCATCGTCAGCATGTGGGATGTGGAAAACAACGCGGTGCGAATTCTTGCGGGTACTTTGAGAGCCGCAGGTCATTCAGTGATTGAAATCTATTTTAAAGATTGGATTTCAAATGATTTAGAGCCGGCGTCAGACCGGCAGTTGGAAAATTTGGCAAAGATTATTCGTCGGGAAGAGATCAATTTGGTGGCCCTTTCGATTCGAGCGTCTTCATATGCGAACCAAGCTAAAATTATTACAGAATATGTTCAGAATGAGATGGATTTACCTGTACTATGGGGCGGGATGCATCCGACATTGATGAGCCAAGAGTGTCTTGAAACTGCTGACATGGTTCTTCAAGGTGAAGCTGAATATGCGCTCCTTGAATTCATGAATAGTCTAAAGTATGGTTCGGAAGAGTGGTATTCTTCCGCCAATGTATGGTTCAGACACGATCAAGAGACCACGCAAAAGAACGCTCGTCGTCCACTCATTCAAGATCTGGATGCACTGGAGTTCCGAGATTACACCACTCACAGTCAGAAATACTTTGTTTATGGCAACACCTATATCGAAGGTGATCCAATGGTGGGAGATCCAGTATTCCAGATGATGGGGTCTAGAGGGTGTATCTATCAGTGCTCTTATTGCTATAATTCTACATACAAGAAGGACATTTATCCTGGCCAGAAGTGGTTTCGAACCCGGTCACCGGCATCTATGGTTGAAGAGATCAAGCGGGCTCAGACACACTGGGATTTCAAACGGATCCGTTTTGACGATGAAGTGTTCAACTTTCGAATGGATTGGCTCAAGGACTTTTGCGAGCGATACACTCGCGATGTAGGACTGCCGTTTGAAGTATTCATCGAACCAAAACTGGTCAATGAACATCGATTTGAGATGCTTCGAGATGCTGGTCTCAGTAGTGTGTACATGGGTGTTCAGTCCAGTGAGCGTGTGACCGGAGACCTGTACGATCGTAAGGTAAAAAACCAAACGATTGCTGACATCGCACAGATTTATCACCGTTTGGGCATCAAACCGCACTTCCAGTTGATCTTTGATGATCCAGTTTCAACCGAAGCGGATAAAAAAGCGCTCTTTGAAATGATCAGTACCTTTCCGCATCCATACGATCTGTATCTCTTTTCAATGACGGTGTTTCCTGGCTCCGAACTCAACAAGAAACTTTTGCAAACAGGTGTCATCAATCGGTTTGATGTAGAAGGGGACAACACAAAAACGTTCAATCAGCACCGAATCAATCTGACGTATCCTCGCGCTGTTGAAGACACCTTCTGGATTGCACTGACACAGATGCTCAGTAAGCCTTTTGTCCCACAACCGCTATTGCGTCAACTAAGCAAGTCAGAATTTCTTCGAAAGCATCCATGGCCGCTTATTCAAATGGCACATGGAACCAATTTGGTGAAGATGGGTCTACTGTCAGCCAATATGGCTCGTAAGGGAGAGATGACCCATACGCTCATCCGACGGTGGTTGTCTTCCTCCAAGATGATTTCGACGTAATCAATCCAGCAGCATAAATCCATCCGTAAATCGGTTGGGAAAACGTCTCAATTGAGTTATATCAAACAGAAGTCATACTTCGGTATGAACTGTAACTCAGGACTGTGGAATGAGTAAAAGGACTGCTGGAAAACCGCGAAACATTGCGAACAACCGACGTGCATGGCACGATTACGAGATCTTAGACCGATTGGAGTGTGGAATCTCTCTAGTTGGGTCTGAGGTAAAGTCGCTTCGTGCTGGCCGTGCTAGCATTGGTGAGGGGTACATCATCTTCGACAACGGAGAAGCATTTTTGATTCACGCACACATTCCCATTTATCCACAAGCGGGTCCTCAAAATCATCAACCAGATCGCAAACGTCGCCTATTGATGAAAAAGAAGGAAATCGCCAAGTGGTCTGAAAAATCCAAGGCAACAGGCTATACGATTGTGCCCTTACAATTGTACTTTAGCGGGTCTTGGATCAAACTTGAGATCGGATACGGACGAGGTCGAAAACAATATGACAAACGACAAAAGCTTAAAGAACAAGATCACAAACGCGATGTGGCTCGTGCCATTCGCAATTCTTCCCGCGATCGCTAACGCATCTGAAGGTGGCGGCTTAACCCCCAGTACAATTTGGACTGGGATTGCGGTCGCTTGGATTGTATCGGGTGCCCTGACTGCGAAAAACCCCAAGGCTGGTCTGACGGTGGTTGGACTGTTGGGAATGGTGGTATCCTTTTATCTGGCTGGTCAACATTACAGTGATGCTCCCGCACTTTGTGATGCTGGGAATCTGTATTCTTGCTCAACGGTCAACACCAGTAAGTATTCAGAACTGTTTGGTATCCCCATCGCACTATTGGGATTGGGGCACTTTGTAGCGTTGGCAACCCTTGCAAACTTACACAATGACAACGAAGATGAATATGCCTCCGCGGGTTCTTTACTCTTCATCACTTCTGTTGTAGCCGTACTGTACTCGGTGGTATTGGCTGTTCTGTCGAAGGCTGTCATCGGTGCTTGGTGCTTGTTTTGTATTTCGCTCTACGGGTTGAATGCAGTCGGACTCTTTGGTGCGTGGAAATTGAAGCAAGGTCAAGATCAAGATCAAGGTTCAGCAGTATCGTTATTGTCAGGAAAATCCTTTTCGACGGCGGCCACGACATTTATCGCATCTGCACTCATCAGTGCTTTAATCATTACACCTTCTGAGAGTACTTCGAATATCGGCACAGACTCTTCCACTTCAACAGTCGATATCTATTCAGTCGTTGAAGAGCTGTCCGTTGCTTTACCGCTCGATGGTTCGGAACCGGTCATGGGTGATCGAAATGCCAAGGTTCAGTTGGTGGAGTTTGCAGATTTCGAATGTCCGCATTGTGCGATGGTGGCTCCGCAATTGAAAGGGTTACTTGCATCCAATCCGAATGTAAATCTTCGGTTTAAGCACTATCCAATTAGCAATATTTGCAATCCAAATGTTGGTGCAGAAGGACATGCCAATGCTTGTTTGGCGGCTACGGCTACCGATTGTGCGCAGAAGCAAGGTAAGTTTTGGGAAATGAATAGCATCGTTTTTAAAAATCAAAATTATCTTTCTCGGAAAGACATTGAGTTTATGGCGGAAGCACAAGTTCAATTGGAAATGACACAATTCAAAGCGTGTTTGGATGATGCCAATATGTTGAAGGGAATCCAATCGGATATTCAGGCGGCTGAAACTGTTGGGGTGACTGGTACGCCGAGCGTATACATCAAAGGTATCGCCAACATCGATAAATGGTACAAGTTGACTGGTACGGTTGAGCAACTTCAATCAGCCTTGGCTGGTCTGGGTGTGGAGTAATCTATGGCTTGGGTTGAGCTGCAGTGGGATGTGCCACGGTCTAAATGTGAAGTCCTCAGCAGCAATCTCTTTGCTTGTGGAGCGCTTGGCGTCCAAGAAGACTTTAGAGATGGTGAAGAACCCCCTCCATTGCAACCGTGGGACGATCCAAACACACTCGTTGTGCTTCCTGAACGGATGTTGTTAAAAGCCTGGTGGGAACAGAAGGCATTCGAAGAAGCACAAAGTCAGGTGGCACAACTTGCTTCCGGTCTAGATGACGTTGGTGGTATTGTTTGGGTACCCGTATCTCAAGAAGACTGGGCCAATTCTTGGAAGCAACATTTTTCAAGAAGGGTATTCTCTGACAAATTGGTGATTTCACCACCGTGGGACGCTCAAGAAGGGGATGTTATCATCGAGCCAGGGATTGCTTTTGGAACGGGTGAACATCCGACG
>CAJWHX010000360.1 GCA_913040875.1 uncultured Pseudomonadota bacterium
TAGAGCGCCTTCAACCAACCTTGGTTGGGTACTGTCTTCCCAGCAGTCTCCATCTTCAATACTCCATCCATCACCATCAATATCTGCAACAGCACTGGGAGTATTTACACCATCCGAATCAACCACATCGGGTATACAGCCAACAAATATACAACCGTATAAGCCAATCTGGATCAGTAGATGTGAATATATGTACATCACTCCTCCTCATATGATTCCATAGAACAGTTATCGAACCATTGTTCAGTCTCCTTTCAGAATAACAAGGTTGAGAATTATTTGGTATATGGAAGGACTGGAGAAAAGGTATTCACCATCCAAAAATTTAACAGACCGGCGCATATAGAATTTTCTGAATATATCGAAGATATCATCATCACTGGACACTCAAATGAGTAGCAAAGAACTAGAAAACAATCGCATTATGTTCTTGTTTATATTGATGTATACCGGTCAATATGATATTAGCGAAGTAGTTTATGATACAAATCAAGGAGTTTTAAATGAAGTTATTTTCAATAGCAGCCATGATTCTAACAGCCTGTAATTCTAAAGAAGAGGAAGATACTGCAGCAGAAGAAGTCGTAGAGGCAGAGGAAACCACTGAAGAAGTCGAAGATGCAGAAGCAGATGCCTGCGCCGATTTAGGAGTGGAAGGTATCAGACTTGAAGGTACCATCCGATACCCAGATGGTACGCTTGGCTGTCGCGATAATACTCGAGTTCACATGTGTTCTGGAGCTGGGTGTAGCTTTGCTCAATGGGGAGACAACGGCTTCTGCTATCCAGAGGGAAGTCTTGAACCTGGAGTATACTCGTTTAAGGTTGTTCCATTTGGTTTTGAAGGACATGCCACTCCACTTAGCGTAATCACAATACGAGATGAAGATAAAGTATTGTCTAAGGAAGTCAATGTGCCCGAATTTACACATCAAACTGATTTGATGGATGGGAAATTCAATGCTGGAAATGGATTGGAAATCGATATCGTGTCAGAAAACTACACGCCATCTTTGCCAAATGAAGAGTTTGTCGCGGCTGTACCAGTAGACTTTACAGAATCTGGACTGCCCATTGAAGGGATCGATCAAGACAGAATATTTGCCATGTGGTATCTGGGATCATTTGATGCTACAATCTCTCCGAAATGGGGTTTTGAAGTAAAGGACACTGGTCTTGAAGTTGGCACAACCTTACAAATTTTAAATGCTTCGTATTACGACCAAAAATGGGAAGTTGTAGGCTCTGCGACAGTAGATGAAGACGGGGTTCTTCGCAGTGATGAAGATTCTGGGATCGCTAGTTTGACTACGATCATTCTGTTGGGTCAATAAACAGAATCGCTGTTCCGATTGTAATCGATCAATAGCCATATATTGCAATTCGAGATCTCTAGTCGTCCGATTGGAGGTCTCGAACCAATTCTACAACTTCCATAGATCACATCTATGGAATCTATCGACCAATGAACTTAATCATAGGGGTCATTGGTCGATAGATTTTCTAACTTCAGGAAGTATCGAGTCAAAATACATTCTGTGCCCACTTCAATAGTATCTATTCAAGCATACTGTATTCTTTGGGGCTCGATTGATGTTAAACCTTATAGCCCTTCTTCTTCATCGCCCGTCTCATTTGGCGGTTCATTTGAGGAGCTCCCGACTGATCTGGCATTTGGCTTTGCATTTTCATCGCCACTTCTGGAGTCAGTTGCTCTGGAAACATCGAGTACCACATCATGCCAAACTTAAATGTGTCTACTTTTTTCTGGTTGGCGATGGCATCAGTGAGATACTTCAGTCCATCATTTGATTCATTCTTCGTTAGGCCTTCATTGGCTGCAAGTAGAGCGTCACTCCCCTGCTCATTTTGCAGCAACATCCAAGCGTACATCTGCCAAAACAAGGGGTCTGATGCTCCTACACTTTTGACTTTCGATAGTCGTGCAATGGCTTCTATTTTTTTTCCCTCGTTGAATTCCATCACCGCAAGCATCCCAACACCGTGCCACTGACGGATCAGTGTCATCGTCCAATCTTTGTTGTGGGCTTTCGCTAAGTGGTACTTCGACTCAGAAAAGTATTGCTCAGCCTTCTTTTTCAATCGTTGACTGGCTGCTTTATTGCGCTGCATGTCCTCACGCATCTTGAGCTGCAACTGAAGAGAGGCGCCTTGGTATGTGAGAGCACCCATCTGTGCATGCGCCATCTCTGCAATGAGGAACTGCTCTTTGGATATGTCCAGCGCCTCTTCAAACTGCTTCAGCGCCTTTTCCAAACCAGACATCATCAAACTCGGATCCTGCTTCTCCTGCCCTTCTTGAACTTGCTTCATGGCCTCTTGAGTGATCGCTGTAAATTTGTTCATTGAGCGCCGAGCAAAGATAAAATAAGCAATCATAAAACCAAATAGTGCTGGAACGATTCCCGTTACCCATGATCCACCAAAATAATGACCCACTGCATAGCACACTGCGCTGATTGCCAGTGATTTCCATAGATTCAACATAATTCAACTCCAATTTAGATGAGCCCGATACGTTCAAAGGGTTAACTTTTTTAACAGAAAAAATCGACCCACCCAGTGTATTTGGAAGCCTTTCACAAAACGGTTACCTATGGATAAAATCCAAGGAGTGTTTTATGTCCCCAAATGATGTTGTCTTGTGTTCTGCACTTCGAAGTCCCATTGGAAGATTTCAAGGCACGTTATCGGCTGTTCGTCCCGATGATTTACTGGCACGATTGTTTGAGGCAGTGATAGCGACTTCCGATTTAGACGCTTCTAAGATTGATGAGGTGTTTGCCGGCTGTGCCAACCAAGCCGGCGAAGACAATCGAAACATTGCTCGAATGTCGACTCTTCTCGCAGGAATCCCACAACATGTTCCAGCCGTTACGGTCAATAGACTATGTGCTAGCGGGCTCGAGTCCGTTGTACAAGCCTATCGTTCTGCAAAGTGTGGGGATGGACGGTTATTTCTAGCCGGTGGTGTTGAGAGCATGAGCCGAGCCCCATATGTCATGCCTCGCGGACCACAAATGCCCAAAGCGGGAAATCTAACGACCTATGACACCTCTCTTGGATGGAGATTTCCAAATCCAAAAATGGAGGCACTGTTTCCATTGGAAGCGATGGGGTGTACGGCGGAAAACATCGTTGATGAAATGGGGCTCTCTCGAGAAGACCAAGATATCTTCGCTCTTGGAAGTCATACAAAAGCATTGAAGGCTCAAGCGGACGGGGCCTTCGACAGTGAGATTGTTTCCATATCCATCCCCCAGCGTAAAAAAGATCCCATCTTATTCTCCAAAGACGAAGGACCTCGATCTGGGTCTACACTGGAAAAACTGTCCTCTCTGCGCGCAGCGTTTCGCAACGGTGGTTCTGTCACTGCCGGAAACTCATCAACATTGAATGATGGTGCAGCCGCAGTCATCGTCTGTACTCGGCAAGCCGCCTTGGATCACGGACTCGCCCCAATGGCAAAAATTCGTTCAGCCGCCAGCGCTGGAGTCGACCCCAACACCATGGGATTTGGTCCGGTTCCAGCAACTCAACTAGCATTACAACGGGCTGGGATGATCGTCTCTGATTTGGAACTCATCGAACTCAATGAAGCTTTTGCAGCCCAATCTTTGGGCGTAATTCGTAAACTTGGAATCGAAGAAAGCATTGTGAACGTCCACGGAGGTGCGATTGCACTCGGACACCCTTTGGGTTGCTCTGGGACTCGGATTTTAACGACGCTATTACACGCAATGGAACGACACAATAAAAATATCGGATTGGCCACACTCTGTGTTGGAGTGGGTCAAGGCGTTAGCATGATCGTAGAACGCGAATCTTAAACGACAACATCAAAACCATATCTACACCAAGGATCAACTATGACCACAGAACTGCTCTTCAATAAAATTGTCATCAT
>CAJWHX010000361.1 GCA_913040875.1 uncultured Pseudomonadota bacterium
CGATTATGACAACGATGGAGATCTTGACTTGGTTGTACTGAACGGTCTGTGGACTGGTCCTGGCGATCAAGATCTATCCAGTATGTTCAATCAGGCATACATGGCTGAAGTGTTGATCGAGAAGACAGACATCGAACGTGCACAAGCACCACTGGATGTGGATGCAATCTCCCTTCGCAACCCAGGCTTCAACAACATGATCATTCAAACGTTGATGCATTACTCTGGTGACTTGACCGACGTAGCAGGCAAGACTGCAGAGCAAGTTCCATCTCTTTCATTGGGCGGTAATCAACGTCACGCAGTGTTCCGTAACAATGGTGACGGCAGTTTTACTGAAGTCAGTTACTTGCTTGGTTTGGACAGCATTGACGATGGATACATGCCGGCCTTTGCAGATGTGAATGCTGATGGTAAGTTGGACATTTTGGTTCGCAACTGTGATCCAGGTACAGTACACTATCAATACCCATCTCTTCGCTTGTTTGAAAACCGAATGGCTGACGCTGGAAATGGTCTTCGCATTGAAGTGGTTGGTGACGGTGTAAACAGCAACCGTGACGCTGTCGGTACCAAGATTGAAGTTCGCATTGGCGATACCGTAATGGTTCGTGAAATCGATACTGTAGCAGGTGCTTCACAATCTGAGATGGCAGCCTTCTTCGGATTGGGTGCTGAGACGGTGGCTGATGAAGTTGTCATTACCTTTCCGTCTGGTAAGCAGCAAGTTCATCAGAATCTTGCAATGGGTGCACATACCTTTGCAGAATAAGCCTTCGCACAACATTTGATATGTCAATGCAAAATATACTGAGGGTCCTCTCGAATAGAGTGACCCTCAGTTTGTTTTTTTGGATTGCAATAGGTGGTGGATGTGGCTTGAAGTCAGAGCAGCTGTCTCCTAAGAAGGTTAAAGGGCACTTGATGGTTCATATTCCTGCTCAGACAGTGCAGGTTGGGCGCGACGGGATGGTACCATATGATGAGCAGCCAGAATGGTTTCAGACTTTGGATGCCTTTTACATCACCCAAACAGAAGTCACCAATGATGAGTTCACCCGATTTTTAAACGATAGTATGCTATCTCCGAAGAAGGTGATCCCGATTTTAGGATACAAAGGAAACTCGACGCGTCCGAGCCAGATTGTCTACACTGGAAAACGGTTTAGACCAGCACTGGGACGAGAGCAGTTTCCTGTTGCAACGGTGTCATTTTATGGTGCCGAAGCCTATTGTACGTGGCTTGGAATGAGGCTTCCAAGTGAAGCAGAATGGGTGGCTGCTGTGCGTGGTGGCTCAAAAACGTTGTATCCATGGGGAGATGAAGCCTCGAGCATCAATGCAAATTGGGGGCAGGAGTGGAAGGGGCACATGCCGACCAAAGAGGTTGGGTCTTTTGCACCAAATGGGTACGGAATCTATGATGGAATTGGGAATGTATGGGAATGGACATCTACGGAATATCTTCCCTACGATGATCGTGCGGTCTCGACAGACCACAAGAAGCGATATGTGCTTCGAGGGGGAGATTGGTTTGTACAGCCAAGTGAAGTCTCTGTGTATAGCAGACTTGCTCTAGAACCCTTAGTTCGAGGACTAATGGATGGTGGTGTAGGTTTTCGTTGTGTGCTGGGTGCATAAATGTTGCTGATATTTCTATTGTTTGCATGTGGTGACTTCGAATCAAAAGGTCCAACACATAGTTTGACGGCAAAGGAGCTAGAGGAAATACACGAAAAGACGGTTCTCATGCCAGATAATTGGAGTGTCCCCAAAACAGGATTGGTGCCAAAGATGAATGATGAAGATCATCGCTTGTTGAAAGCGGAGACTCTTTTTCAGAATGAGAAAGGGATGGAAGCCGCAAAATTACTGATGGATGCAATCAAAGAAGATCCGGATTTTGTTGCCGCTCATTCACTATTATCTGCGGTGTTGATACAGCTTGGTGATGTACCCCAAGCGACCATAGCCGCTGAAAAGGTCGTTGAACTGGCTCCATCTGCTTGGAGTCATTGTAATTTGGGGACCGTGTATATTTTGGCAGAATCATTTGCTGCAGCCAAGGTGCAATTTGAAACAGCGTTGCACCTCAATCCGAAATATTTTCTGGCGCTTCGTAATTTAGGGAGCATTGCCTATCAATCAAAAGAATATGGGGCAGCAGAGTCTTATTTTAGACAGTTTATTCGGATTGAACCTGAAGATACCTATGCGTATGTAGCCTATGGTCAGGTATTGGCAGAGCAGGGGAAATTTGAAGAGGCCAAAGAAGTATATTTGTATCGACTTCAAGAACTGGAGTGGGATGATGAGGCACAGAAGATTACTCCCAGCGGGTTGGTGTTGGATTTACCTCTTGCATTGGCAGAAGTCTATCGGAGACAAAGGTACATAGACGAGTCTCTTCGATGGTTTATGCAAACAATTGAATGGTCATGGACTTATAACGGACATTGGACCAGTGAAGTCGCCTATGCGGATCAGGCATATAAAAGATTGGTTGAAGTCTTGATGTCTTTACCGAATCCGGAAAGACGCAGGCATTTGGTCAAGATAGAAGAGTGGTTTCAGCAAAAGCAGAGTTCGATTCCGGTGATGTCAAAAGGATTGGAAGAACAGCGGTTCATTCAATGGCTTCAAACTGTAGATGTGGGTCCATAGGTGTTCAAATAGTTTTTCAGTTTCATCTTTCTTTTGGTGCTATCTGAGGTCATGTATCGAATTTTACCAAAAACGGTCCGCTCAGTCCAAGCGCGATCAAACCGTCCCAATGTCCACATAATTCCGCTATATGAGTTGGGGTCTCGACCATCTAGGGCATATTTATTGTTCAACTCTTCCAATATAGCAATGGCTTCTTGGGGTGTGTTGGTCCAGTGAAGTACCTTTTTTGCCCATAGCATTCGAAGATAATTGTGCATGCGACCTTCCTTGACTAGCTGACGCTGAGCGGCATTCCAAATAGGGTCATGGGTCTGAGCCTGTTCAAACTCTTTTAGAGTATAGATATAGGGTCTAGAATCTCCTAGGTGATCTTCCATTGTGATTTTTGCCCATTCTGGGAGACTTTCATACGTTGCATAATTTGGATTATGATGACAGTAGATGAAGCCCAGATCTCGCCACGTGATGATTTGATCGAGCAAGGCTTCAACCGGCGCCGGTAAGTTCCACCACTTTTCTCTAGACCCGGTTGCTTTGGTTGCAACCATTGAAGGATTCCACTGATAGAGTACCCAAATTCTCTGAACCATCTCATGAGCTGAAATGTGGCCAAAATGTAAGTATGGTGAGAGTCCAGAGCTGGGGTCGTTGTCAGCCGATTGTCTGTCGACATCATACTTATTGAGTCCTGTGTTCATAAAGTGAACAAGTCTTTTTCGGGCTTCACCATACCCACCTTTGCGATCTGAGATGGCTTGTACACTATGATCGATCGGGAGAGTCGATACATCAAGGGTAGTAATATCATGAGTAAAATGAGTGAGCATCGCATTGGAGAAATGAGTACTGTTTGGTGTGTACGATCGTTGTAGTCGGGGGAGGGGATCGTCTACTGGGAAATCATTCAAAAATGGGGCGATCGTCTTTTGAATATGACGACGAAAGGAATGTGCAGTGGTGTAATGGCGATCAGTTGCCCATATGGGATAGATGCCATTGCCATCGATTTGCTGAAATTGTACAGGACTTTTTTGGGCGGCAAGTGCTGTCATCTTTGGCAAAAAGAAGGCCGGGAAGTAGTCGGTGACAACAGCAGCAGCTTGATTAATCAGGGTCCACAAGAGTTCTTTGATCGGAACATCAGGAGTTTCGAAACATGGAATGTAGTGTACGTTGCTAGGGCTAAAGGCAGTCTGATTGGCAATCATCCCTTCTT
>CAJWHX010000362.1 GCA_913040875.1 uncultured Pseudomonadota bacterium
GCAGAAGCCAAAGCCATCGAGGCCATCGGTAAGGCTGAATCCGAAGCCATTCGCCAAATGGCCGCAGCCATCAAAAACAACCCTCACATTGCCGATTATACCAGAGCCAAATTGTGGGATGGCAAGCTGCCCACAACCATGATGGGTGGTGGTGAAGGTGTGATGTGGCAAATGAAATAACCCTAGATTTGTCTCAATCATCACAATCTGGACGTCCAATCATTCAAGACTACAATACTCATTTGGAGATACGATGACTGGATTCCGACTTCTATTGTCTGGCTTTTGGTTTCTATTCATGCTGTGGATGCTGACATATGAGATGTACCTCTCATTTGTCTATGCCAGTGCCATGCTGTGGGTATTCTTACCGAGTGCCCAGAAGGATAAAAAGGAAGGCTGGAAAGCACCTGCTATCCTACTCTTCTCTCCAATCGTCATCTGGAATGTTGGATTGGTTGAGTATGGTCTCAAAACAATCGACTTACATTGCCGGGTACTTGGATACTTTGCAGACACTGGAAAGGTGACTCAACCAGCCTTTTGTAGTATTCGGCCCGATGCCTACGCACAGGGAAAACGTCATACAGATGGTCCGCTCTTTACAACCGTTGAACACGTAGGAGTGCATGGGTTTAACGTTCTGATGGCAACCGGTGGATTTGTGGCTGGCCTCCCAGAGGTTGCTTGGGAAACTCTATACATGAGTCTAGCAGAGGACCCTGTGGAATCAGGCATTGTCAACGAACCAAAAAAGATTAGACAAAAGCAGTGTCTCGGTGGCAAATCTGCGCAAAAGAAAAGTTCATCTCGCGGTCGTGGCGATTGGATGTTGACATCCAAAACCGTTCGACAGCTGGTCTCTAAAAACGTAAAACGAGCGAGCAAAGTCTCCCCTGGAAATCCAAAGAAATTCGCAAAGAAATCCCTGAAGTTTAAGACCGAGGGCAAACACGGTACCAGTGACAATGGATACTATGGAGAACTACTTAGAACAGACAATCTACGCGTCCCTCTTACTCTAGTTGTTCCAGATGGTACCATTCATCAAGAAGCCTACGCTGGTTCAAACGGCCCCGTAATCGACGTCATGTGGAAAGGGACCATTTCTTATCCACCCAACGCTCAATTCAAATTTGATATCCCAACAATATATCAGCTTCCGTTCTTACAGCCCTACACCGGTCAAACAAAACCATTCCCCCTACTGGTGAGTGAAGGAATGTTCTGTGGTATGACATTGGATGGTGCTATGAATGTATACACTCAGGAATGGCACACGACAGTCTCAGTTGAGGATGAACGGTTATCAGATACTGGTAAACTTCAGAGTGAACAGGGATGGATAGAGACCGTTCTGTCCCCCATCCTTCAATAGAGGGTGCACAACTGCCTTTAAATCAGTTATCTTTGGATAACTGGAGGCGCAATCATGTCAACCCCTGACAACATCATCTTTGATTGGAATCAAGGCAATCGTCATTCTCCACCGTTAAAACGAGTGGAACTCTTCGATGAGACTTTGAGGGACGGGATTCAATGCCCATCGATTACTGATCCTCCAATTGAGAAGAAACTAGAGATCCTTCGGTTGCTCGATTCTATTGGTGTTGACGAAGCAGATATTGCACTACCTGGAGCTGGGAAACGCGCTGTGGAGGATTGTACGACAATGGTGGAAATGATTCGTGATGAGGGTCTATCCATTCGTCCAGCAGCGGCCGCTCGTACACATCCAAATGATATACGCCCCATCATTGAGATCTCAGAAAAGACCGGTGTCCCCATCGAAGTCTATGCGTTTTTAGGTTCTTCCCCCATTCGTCTCTTTACCGAAGGCTGGGATGAAAACAAACTCGAAGACCTCACTCGGACTGCAACTCGTATGACCAAAGCAGCTGGGATCCCCTTTGCTTTTGTAACTGAGGATACGATTCGGTCTCATCCAAAGACTCTCGACCGTTTATTTAGAGCCGCGATAGAAGAAGGTGCTGACCGTTTGTGTCTCTGCGACACCGTAGGACACGCAACTCCAGATGGTGTCTTCAACTTGATTCACTACACCAAAAATATTATTCAATCGATGGGAACCGACACCAAAATCGATTGGCACGGACACTCGGACCGTGGACTTGGACTGGTCAATGCCCTCTACGCAATAGAAGCCGGTGCAGACCGCGTACACGGAACGATTTTGGGTATTGGAGAGCGAGTGGGAAATGTTCCACTCGACCTTCTGATGATGAACATGAAGCTGCAAGGTATACTCGATACGGACCTCAGCCCAATGAGCGAGCTGGTTGAACTTGTATCTGAAGCAATGGAATGGCCCGTCCCCGTTTCTTATCCAGTGTTTGGTCAAGATGCTTTTCGAACCGGTACCGGCGTACACGCTGCAGCGGTCGTCAAGGCTCTCAAAAAGGGCGACCCACTACTTGCAGACCTCATTTACTCCGGTGTTCCTGCCAGCTGGTTCGGACGTGAGCAAGAAATCGAGGTGGGTCCAATGTCCGGCAACTCGAATATTCTCTACTGGCTCCACAAACATGGCTACGAAGGCACTGAAGATGAAGTCTCAAAAATTCGTCACGCAGCGAAAAACACCAACCGCCTTCTATCCAATGAAGAGTTGAAGGCGTTGATGGAGTAAAACTGTTTCGGTCCGGATCTTAACTGCCGTATTCTTCAGCCAAGTAAAAGGTCAATGCATTGAGTTCCTGCTCAGTAAACGAAAAACTCGGCATCCCGCCGCTGGTTCCGTTTATAATGGCATTTTCCACTTCTTCAACTGGCATATAGGGGATCAAACTATCAAAGGTCGGTGCATATCCATTAACATGGCAGCTGTTGCAATGGATATTGGCCAACTCTTCTCCATCCGCAGCATTGTTGCCACCTGAATCATCCGGATTTCCGCCATTGGTATCTCCCCCACCTTGACTGTGGTTGGGGTAAGTGGTCCTCAAATAGGCAATGATATCTTTGATATCCTGAGGAGCAGATGCTGCTTGTATAGCCGGCATCCCACCGATTCCGTTTTGAATGGCATTTTCAATCGAAGCATTTCCAATGTTTGGAACAACCGTTTGCATATCCGGAGCATAACCAGCGACATGACAGTTCGAACAGTGCTGATTGAATAACTCACTGCCACGTGTAGCATCTGCCCCTTGTGGAATCTCTTGATCTAGATTGTCTGTATCACCGGGGTCACCTGTATCCGGAATATCACCTGTATCCACAACATCACCAGTATCATCGCCTGTTGACTCATCCGAACTACAAATGGCTCCCGCTGCAATCCAGTCTTCCACAATTTGGATATCGGATTCAGACAAGGCACCTGTTGGCGGCATAACAGACGGAACACCGCCCACATCTCCTGCCGTCTCTTTCATTTTGTGCAACAGATAGCTCTTGGATGGATCCCCTGCTGTAATAAATGGCATATCCACTTGGGTTGCCATGACATCAACAGAGTTCTCACAGATTTTCTCAGACAGTGTCGGTGCCAAAGATGAAGCGTGACAGCTTCCACATGCCTGTACCAAAATCGCTTCAGCGCCTGCGCCAGCGTCCGATGAATGATGTCCACCACCACCTGTGAAGACATGGTCGTCACAAGCTAAAATACTCAATAAAAATATCATAACTTTTCCTTGATTGCTCTACATGTAGTCTACTCCATCTCAAGGTAAATGAACAGGCAAAAAATCACATTCCAAACTTGCACAACGCAATGATCTCAGTTAGATTGCTAAAGAATCGGGGAGTAGCGCAGCCTGGTAGCGCATCTGGTTTGGGACCAGAGGGTCGCAGGTTCGAAT
>CAJWHX010000363.1 GCA_913040875.1 uncultured Pseudomonadota bacterium
CCGCAACCAACCCACCCGACAGCAGTGTGCAATAGACCCTGGCTAGTAATCCAGCAACCCATTTGGCACTTGTCCAGTCGTATTTCACCACACCTCTCGCATGTCGGAAAGCGGTCCACAGAAGTGCTATATACAAAAACACGGCCAGTCCAAGATGGGTCGTCAATCTGTAATGACTGACATCCGGACGATCCACAAGTCCACTCTTCACCATCCACCAGCCAACCACGCCTTGCAAGCCGCCCAAGAAAAACAGGATGATGATGCGATTCCTAAAGGATGCTGAAAAGGCTCCTCTAAACCCGAAATACAACGCGGGTAGAGCAAACGCCATACCAATCAAACGTCCCAATATACGGTGTCCATACTCAAAGTAGAATATGAACTTAAACTCGGACAACGTCATTCCCGCATTGACCTTTTGATACTCTGGATAGGCTTTGTATTGCTCAAACACCGAATTCCATGCACTCTCTCCAATCGGCGGAACTACACCCATCAACGGCCTCCAATCCACCATTGACAGACCAGATTCTGTCAGACGCGTCAGACCACCCACCGCAATCATTCCAAGCACCATCGCCGATACACCAAACAACCACCATGCAACGCCTTTTCGATGTCGTTCTATTGGATCCATAGTCACCTCAACTCACTATCACCATATAACCGATTACCCCCTCTGTATACAGTCGGCTTCCATGCTGTGAACTGCACATCTTCGGTGCGAATGGCCATCGGTTTATCAAATTGAAGATCCAATTAGATTGCGTTAGACTGAACTCTAGACTCTTTATACAAGGCAACATTATGGGCTCACGGAGAAAAAGAGGCAAATTGGCCACTGTACACATGGACCAATTGAACTTCAAAATCGTGTCTCGCCCCATATACAATGAAAGACTTTTACTGTTTCCGCACACGAATCTCGTACAGCGCAGCAGACAATGTGTTTGCGACTCTATGTACACCATCAACGACATCATCGAATAACATGCGGCGTATCTTTCGATGGTTGCTCAAAAGCCTACTCATTGGAGTGGGACTGTTGATAATATTGTTGATTGGGGCAAGCATCGTGTTGTATCCAACGATCCAAAAGATGGATCTCGAGGTACGCGAAATCCTTGAAGCCCATCAATCCCTAGAAGTGTCACATCCTGGGTGGAGTTTCCCAGGAATGCTCTACTCCGCGCCAGCACCACTATCTTTACCTCGAAAACATCGTATCGCACACGCTCAATTGAGAAACTATACTGCTTCATGTCCCGCTACTGAACCCGGAAGTTATTGCGCCAAAGATGGTGTTGTGATCCCAAGAGGCGGATTTTTTCCAGAGGGTATGCAACCTGAAGATCTTGAGAAATGGACTCGTGAACCCGCGATGGAACCAATCGCACTTGGTCCCTTGATCGGTCCAGATGCTGAAATTCGATACCATTTACCCATCGAGGAAACGCCTCCACATCTCATCGCTGCTCTACTTCACAGTGAAGATGATGCCTTTTACAAACATTCCGGCGTCAACTTCCTCGCTTTTGGTCGTGCCATCATCGCCAATCTTCAAGGTAGAAGCTACGCTCAAGGAGCGAGTACAATTACCATGCAAGTGGTGAGAAACCTCACTCAGGACAAAGATAAAAATCTAAAAAGAAAGCTACGCGAGGTCGTTCAAGCACTGCTGATCGAACGCCACCTTACCAAAAGTGAGATCTTACAATTTTACTTGGACATGCCCTACTTGGGTCAAGACGGATCCTACTCTATTTGCGGTTTTGCGGCGGCCTCTCTATTTTACTTCCAAAAGGACATTCGTGATATCAACATTAATGAAGCGGCGATTCTAGTCGGAATATTACCAGCGCCAGCTGCATATCGACCAGACAAGTCTCCTGCTAAGGCACAACAAAAACGAGACCGGGTACTGAATATTATGGCGGCGAATGGTTGGAATGTCTCTGATGCCTTAGAGAGTGCCATTCCGATTTCATCGGTCTCTCCACTGGGTCAGTTTCAATTCACGGCCTTCGCACAGGCCAGTCTTTCTTGGCTTGAAGCCCATTTGGAAACACAAACGTTGTACAGTACAGGTCTACAAGTGTTCACCAGTCTAGATGTTGTCATGCAGCAGCGAACGGAACAACTCTTTGCAGACAAACTCGATTTTTTCATGAAAGAGTTGCGTTTACCAACCGATCCTGGAATGCAAGCGGGTGCGGTACTCATAGATCCTTCAACAGGATATCTCAAAGCCATATATGGTGGGGATATTCAGTCACCCTATGACTTCTCCAGGGCTACACAAGCCAGACGACAGGCTGGATCTTCCTTTAAACCCCTCGTATATGCGCTCGCTTTTTCTAAGAAAAAGGAAGATGGGTCAAGTTCGTGGCGTGCTTTCGATACGGTCGGAAACACACGACGCACCTTCGCAAATACCAATGGATGGCGTCCAAGGAACAATGGCGGCAAATACTCGCAGTACTCCACGCTGGCAAAAGGTCTCACTCTCAGCGAGAACATCGCAACAGCATCCCTATTGGAAGCATTGGGAGGACCGAAAGAACTCATCAATTTTGCGGATGATCTTGGATTTGAGACCAAAGGATACCCAGAAGAACTTGGTCTATCTCTCGGTCAAGCAGAAGTCACACCTCTGGAAATGGGTACCTTTGTAGCGATGCTGGCAAATGGCGGCACTCAAGTATATGGACAACCTGTCACACACGCCATCGATCAAAATGGTGATAATCACATCTACATCACTGGGTTGGGTGGTCGTATATTAGAAGAGTCTAGTGCTGCTCTGACTCGAGACATCATGAGATTGGTGATCCTTCAGGGATCTGGCGGGGCTTCACGTGGGGCATTGGGAGAACGAGGGTTTACAGGCAATGCATTTGGAAAGACTGGAACCACCGATAGCAATAAAGATCTATGGTTCGTGGGGTCTTCCCCCATTTTGTCCGGAGCACTGTGGATAGGATACGATAAGCCATTGAATATGAAGGGCTCATCAAGTGACTTGGCAGCTCCGTTATGGGGCTGGTGGATGCGAGCGATGCACAAAGATCTCGAAGTTCCCAAAGAATTCAGTGGACTAACAACAAAACCCAAGTATGTATGTAGAGAAACAGGAAAATATCGAAACTCAACCTGCAAAACGATGCCCATTCCAACTCTGAATGGTCAACGACCACGCGGACGCTGCTCTGAAAACCACCCTCCTCCAGATCCAAACAAACAATACAATAGCCTTTGGAAAAGACGGGGCAATTAATCTAACGACCTTCAACAGGATTCAATTATGACAGGACTCTGGCTATTATTGGCATGTGGAGACAGTCCCACAACCGAAGAAACCGTTGAGCAAACCGCTCAACCACAGGTTTCAACTTCACAACCTGCAACAAAAAATATGAACCGTCCAATTCCCCCTCAGAATCCAGCACTCAAGGGAGCCGGAAAGCAGAATGGTCCATCTGGAATCCCCGGATCCAGTGCCAGCGAAGATCTGACCAACTCTTGGAAATCAACCTTCGCTGTACCAGCACAACCAGACTTGGGTTCCAAACCCACCGATTGTCCTGACGAGGATGGAGATGGCTTTGTGGATGCTGTACTCTGCGGTGACTGGATCGATACTTCAACAGCAGACTGCGATGACAACGATGCCTCTGTGACTCCAGCAACGGAACGCTATGTTCCAAGTGGACGATTTGTGATGGGATCTGCATCCAGTCACGCCGGCATCGATGAAAAGCCGGTACATCTAGTCGAGTTAAATGGATACTGTGT
>CAJWHX010000364.1 GCA_913040875.1 uncultured Pseudomonadota bacterium
ACACCTGTCAAAGACTCCATCTCAATCGTTTGCAGCAATTTTGGAAACCGTCCATCAATCTTTCGAAGATTCTTTTGCGAAACAAGCCTGTATTCATGAACCAATCCGTATCCGGTAGTGGAGGGTATATGTGGCTTGTCAATACCGCTGATGTTTGGGAGAGTGTTTTGGCACAATCTTTAGTCCATGTAGAACACATAGACAAAAACGCAATATTCACAGCAGGTGAACCCATAACAGGGTCCAAACCATGGGGGAGTCTGGGTGACTCCCCTGAAGCAGATATCGTAGCCATTACAAAAGAGCAACTGTACATCTTCGATGCAAAATATAAAATCAAAGCAGACCGCAGCAATAAGTCCCGTTCTAAAGGAGAAGAGTATCAATTATTCGCGTATAGCTATTTGATCAACCCGAAAGCGTGCATGACAGACAATAAACATCTTGGCTTGGTCTATCCAACCTTTGGCACACCCACAACATCAAACAAGAATCACAAACGCTACAAGGATACTAACGCTACACTGGAATTGTACTACCTACCGTTCCCACACTCAAAAGATGTATACGATAAATTGGCGTGGAGTCAATCTATGGAAACTATTGGTACAATCTGGCAAAGTCTTATACCTACTACCGAAGACCAATCACCAACCAACTCCCAAGAGTCTTCCGAGTCAACCTCGGACTCCACCCCGTCTCCGTCCGATGGTACAGTTTAGACACTGCACCGTCCAAGTACAATCCATCCTGACACCCCAATTCCTCCTTCATCAGCGAAGCCAAATCATAAAAGCGAACTGGCTCATCGGAGATGACAAAGTGCACGACATTCTCCGACACACACACCCCATTGCGGATATGTAGATTGGGTGATTCGGGATTCAGTTTCGGATGGTACTCCCCACCCTGTAACAACAACGGTCCAGATTGGGTGGCAATCCTCCACAAGTTCGAGACATTAAACTCCTCCGTAGACTGAACCACCGCCCCCTGTTCTCCAATCGCGAATACACCGTTTGGCTTCAAGAAAAAGTTCCCCTGCCCATCGTCCATGTTGATTGGATTGAGTACTGTACCATCAATAATCTGTAACCCCACAGGTGAATGATCTGGATGAAACATCCCCGCATTCATCATTAAGATCGGATTGTGACTCTTCGCAACCTTTTGGGCATTTGGCTCGGCAATCAACTCAATCTTGAACTGTTCGAGTGAAATAGAGGCTACCGTAAAAGAAACTCTACGATGCTCAATTTTGCGCACCAACAGCTCCACATCCGAGGCATCCGCCGGTAAGGATTGCACAAATAGGGCCCCTAGACCAAACCATGTGAGAAGCTGTTTTAAGTTCGTCACCTACTGGTCCGCCTGAACCACATTCCCTGATAGACCTAGAGCAGCGGATTTCTTGCCCAACTTCGATAAGTTTTTGGTCCACTCGCTTTCACCATAGGCCATCGAGAAACAGTCCACTCTTCCTGATTTTGCGACAAACACCTTCTCTTCTTCCAAATCGATCAAAAGAGTTGCCCTTCCAAGTCCGGTGGTCTTTGCCGACCATACTACTGTACCCGTTTGACGATTGAGACAAAATACTCGAGCAGCAGATGCTGAAGCAAACACCCATTCTTCTGTGACTGCCAGTGCCACAGAGGAAGACCCACTGCCGGGCAACTCATTGTGCCAAAGAACGTCTCCAGTGTGAATGTCAAGCGCAACGACGCGCCCCTGCAATCCAACAATCAGTGGTTTCTGCATGCCTATTTCTCCCTTATGAGTACAGGATAGCAGGTTTTAAGTGGATTATCAATCGTCAACCGTTATACCGAACCAAGTGCGGCCGAAGGAGCAGTTCTCGGACACGCGCGATGTCTGGATTTCGATTGGAAGAGGCCTCTCCAAGTGCACGCCTCCAATGACGTGCTCCGGGCTGACCGTGGAACAGCTGTAAAATGTGCCGAGTAATCGACATCATGCGTACACCTTTCTTCATTTGTTCTTCAATATAGATGAGCATTTTTTCAGCAACTTCCATCCGAGTGGGAATCTCGTGATTGTCACCCCAAAAGAGTCTGTCGGCATCTACAAATTGCCACGGGTTGTCATAAGCCGCTCGGCCAATCATCACTGCATCGACATGTTCAAGCTGTTCTTGGGCTTGAGCCATCGTTTTGATGCCCCCGTTAATTTCGATATCCAGATGCGGAAAATCTTCTTTAAGACGATGAACCTCTGGATACCGTAGTGGCGGAACATTTCTATTTTCTTTGGGGGAGAGTCCTTGAAGCCATGCTTTTCGGGCGTGTACACTAAATCGTTGTACACCCACTTGCGAGACCACATCAACAAAGTTCGCCATGTTTTCATACTGATCGATGTCATCGATCCCAATGCGGTGTTTTACAGTCACGGGTATGTCAACCACTTTCATCATCGCTTCACAGCCCCTTGCAACCACCTCAGGCTGGGCCATCAAGCACGCACCAAAGTTCCCCGACTGCACTCGTGAACTGGGACACCCCACGTTCATATTGACTTCATCGTAGCCCAAGTCTTCAGCCAGTTTGGCACAGTCCGCTAGAAGTGTTGGATCGTCGCCACCGATCTGGAGCGACACTGGATGTTCTACCGCATCATACCCAAGGAGCCTCTCTCGATCCCCATGCACGATAGACTGACAGGTCACCATTTCTGTATACAGGAGCGTATGCTTTGTAATCAAACGCATAAAGTACCGATAGTGCCTATCGGTTCTATCGAGCATCGGTGCAACACTGAGGGGTGGAACGGACATTAGTGTCTCCAATTTTAGCCGGCGCTGGAATTGGTGTCTTCCGTTCCCCCTTCTGTTAATCGTAGAGGTGCTGAATCACCTGATTCCATCGGATCTTCTAACCGGTCACAGAGTTTTTGCAACGTAAGATTGCTGGCATGCTCAGACCAACTCTCCTCCGTTTGCTCTAAGAAGTCCTGTATCTGATCCGTTTCTTGAGCAGATTCCATCTGACTCACTTCACCATACAATCCTATCCCTTTAAGCGACTCCCCCTGCTCTAATTTCAATGCATTCAAAACATCACGCAACCGAACCACCTCAATAGACTTTGCGAGGACCAGATCATCATTGTGCGAACGAACAACCAAGTTGGCGCACTCTAAATGCTCGATCACCAAATCCACCACCACTCGTTCTTCTGAGATATGCTCCGTGAAGTCTGCAATGCTCAAACAGGTATCATATTCCTTGTATCGATGTCCGAGAGCCACCATCAATCGGACTGCTAATAGCTCTTGGTATCGAAAACTAACACTTTCTCCAATGATGGCCCGTCGATGTTGCTCACTCATCTGTTGCCCGGCTGCAAAGGTTGCACCAATTATCACGGCCCACCAGCCACCATACACCCACAGCATCAGTACCGGAAACGCTGCAAAACCTGCATAAATCGCGTTGTACCCTGCCACGCCAACTTGAAATGCGAGAAGCGAATGATGAATTATAAACCATACGGTTCCACCGACAATTCCCCCTCTCCAAGCCACTGAAAATTTGACACGGGTATTGGGTAGGAGAAAATACAACATTCCAAAACCCGCCCACAGGAAACCAAGGACCAAGAGTTTCAGGCCTACAGAAGACCAAACACCAAGCATCGACTGAATTGAGTCAGTCCAGTGGGAGGTCGTCCCTGCTATCAACAGGACGATGGGGATTAAAATGGAGACCGATAAATAATCTGCAACTTTACGCATGAGAGTCCGAGGCCGACGCACACCCCAAAGATCA
>CAJWHX010000365.1 GCA_913040875.1 uncultured Pseudomonadota bacterium
AACAACGCAGAAAATGTCTGAAGGTGAGTTGCTACAGATCGAAAAGCTTGTTGCAGATGCTGTTTGGGTGTGAGTTTACTAGCGAATCGTGGTGTGGGAGGAGTGTGTATACCCGATACGGCTGCGCATACAAACGGTATGTTTTGTTCTCCTCTAACCCCAATAATTGGAGCAATTCCAGGACGTCGTTCTACAGGGATGAACTCCACCGGAAAGCACCAAGGGAACTTGGATGCAAAGGATTTGTGTCGGATGACAGAACCACGATTGTTCGATAATGTTGAATAGTTCAGCATGTCTAGACCATATAAATCAACTCTTATGGCTAAACTATCTAGATTGCAGTCAGTCTACAATCTTAAGTGGTCGATTCACTCAACAATTCGTGTAAAGCGGCACTTTGTCCCCACCAACATGTTGGATCTTGCCGCCAGGCTTCGGCCAACAGTTTGGAAGACGGTAACAGGTGTGCAAATCGATGCAATGGAAATCGGTTGTCGAGTTTAAGCAACGATTCGTTAACGGAAGGTTTCCATTGACCAACGATCATGTACAGTGACTGCAGTTTGTCACGTTCAATGAACCAGTGAACCACCTCTTCTGTTGAAGCCTCAAAAGGATCTGGTATATTTTTGCTCATGTTGTCTATTTGAAACTCAAATTCCACTTCGAGTAACCTTTGAAACATCGGAGGAACAGATAAGTTTTGTGGTGTATGACTTTCCAACAGTTGCTCAAGTGAGAGAGGATGATGAAGAATGCCCACATGTCTCAAGTCGTAGCCTTTACGAATGGCCTGATCCCTCAATGTCTGACCCAACTGTGGAAGGTATGGAGGAGGTGTGTCGATAGTGAACAGTACAGGTATTTGGCTTTCATGAAACAAAACGGTCGAACTGGTACACAAAATCTGGAGCAATGTATTGTTAATTGCGAGGCTTACAATATTGTCATGACCAAGTACACTGGGAAAGTTTGCTATTACGTAATCGGGTCCGACAGATGTTTCACTGGTAGTGAATTCTGTCCGTGCATCTGTTTGAATCCCATAAAAGAGAAAGGCATTGGTGAATTTTTTATATCGATATATCGATACATCGTATCCATCGAGTATCGAACAGGTGATTTCAATAAAATGATCTTCAAACAACGAAGATTCTTTCATGAAGACATCATCATGGATGTCCTTGGCAACCTCAATGGTTGATTGGACCGGTTGCTGAATAATCCCATCTAGTTGTGCGAGCCAATCGGTTGGGGCATCAAACTTTCCTGGTGCCGAGTTTTCATTGATAGAGTACGTGTGGATGGTGGAAATCTCGACTTCGTTATTCTCTAGAAATTGACTAAGGAGTTCATTTGGTGATGTCATAGGGTGCTCCAGATAATTACAGTGTGTCAGTTTAACACTTTATATAGTGTGAAAACGACCAGTCCCATCAGGATTGGACATTTTGGCAATACATAGATTCTAAGGAACCTTTTTTTCGCTTTTTGGTTCGGAACATTTCCAACTTAAATAGGTTATACTGACAGTGATGGACCAAGCCTGATGCTGTCGAGTCGACCATGAGATCTTTAATATTAAAGCTTTCGAGTTGAGTATGGCTATTCAGGTATTCGAAGAGTGCACGAATGGCAATCTCTGCCTCAATCTGTCTGTGTACGATTTCCGGATTGATAGTTTCGTCCTTAAGAGCCTCGTCAATACGTGTGGTTCTTTTTGTCGAAAGGTTATGATGTTCCACGTAATCAAGAATGTATGTTGTGGATACCGATTGTACAGAAGGAAGTTTGGCTTCCAAATGTTTCATCATGATAATTCTTTGGCGGTCAAACTTCTTATATGGACTACTATCCGTAATTTTATATGTGCCTTCGGCGAACTCTTGGAATCTCTGAGCGGCAGTTTGGAAGGCTTTTGCACCTTTTGTAGTCTTTGAGCGCACCAGTGTTGTCTCAGTATTGAACAAATGGATACGAATCATTTCCTTCAAGGCAGATAGCTGGAGTTCTTCCGTTTCTTCAACTTCTTCCATCAATGGGGCCGCTATCTTTTCATGCAGACGCTGAGTCGAATCCAAGACGAATTCATCCAAAGAGCGATGCTGATGGTATTCGCCCAAATCATCTGTATACCCAGCGGCTCTTTTTTCAGATCTCCACATGTCCTTCTGAATATTTTTCAACGCGGCATAGATGTACGCGTTTGGATTGGCGATGGGCTGAAAGGGGTGCTGTCGTCGATTCAACAATCGTGAGAATAGAGTGCTTGTCATCTCATCAGACTTCTGGGCATTAATAGTGCACGCTCGAGTTGAAATTTCTGCCCACAGGGTGGGTGAAGCCTGTCGAAAAGATTTATCTTCATATAGATGTTCAGAGTTGATGACGATATGAAGAGCTTGTTCTAAATTGTTTTTGTCCATAAAACAGTCCTTGTTCGGGTTTCAATTGTATTATAGACACTGTTTCTATCCTTGTCAACAATAATGTCTTAAAAAATGTACAAAAATTATCAGCCTTGTGCAATTGTGGATATTTTCAGTCCCTGTGCTACAATATAAGGTGACGTATCTATACAATCCTACCCCTATTTATGGTGGAGTCTGTTTTATGAGACATAGTTTATTAATTGGAACTGCACTTTTGAGTACAGCCTGTAGACAAACGGATAGCAAGCAAGAGCAAAGTCAAGAGATTAGTGTACTCACTTTGTCACCACCTAGCGGCGGACAAGGTACCTCGATGATCGTTCGTTTTGATGGTTCTGCTTCTGCGTTTACGTACAACGACACATCGTCAGTGGATTTTGGTTCTGGGATATCTGTGTTGCAACTTAATATTGAAGACGGTTGGAATGCGACTGCTGATATTCAGATTGAGCCCGAAGCTGATGTGGGGGCCAGAGATGTAACGGTGTCAACAGGTAAGGGCACGTATCTATTGGAGCAGTCCTTTTCGGTTGTATCAGACTCCTTGATCATCGAACCGAATTCTGCAAAGATGGGTGAAGTTGTTGAGATTGGCATATTGGGTACAAATACCGATTGGCAATCAGGAGTGTCCTGGCCATTTTTTGGCGATGGTATTGAAGTTCTAGAGTTTGACGTATTGTCTCCGACTCTCGCAGAGGCCGTGATTTCAGTTTCGACAGATGCCGCTGCAGGTTGGCATGACGTTAGAGTCGACTCTGGTGAAGACAGTACGGTGTTGTACGATGGGTTTCAAGTTGACAGAGTAGGTTTGGTTGCGAGTTTTGAGCCTGGAGAAGCGACTCAAGGTGAGACAGTTGAGTTTACAGTTCGCGCTAGGGGGACTGATTTTCTTTCTTCAACTCCAGAGATCACCTTCTTTGATCGTTTTGGCGACAATCCCGATATCCTCGTAGAAGAGATCACAGTATTGGATGCCCAAAACCTGTACGGCCGAATGACGCTGTCGAATGCTGCAGCCTTAGGTCAACGCGATGTTCAGATTGAATCTGCTGACGATTCGGTACGCATTACAGATGCATTTGAAGTTGTTGGTGGCAATTGGGACGTCTCGGAGGTCGCTATTTCCTTAGACTTTTATGTTTCTAGAAGCATTGATCCAATTAGCTGCGAATTATCTGAAAGTGTTGTTGCTCAAGCCATCTTCTTTATTCCACTGAACCCTCCTTGCGGCGGCGGCGGCAGTGGTAGTCCACCGAGTGGACCACAGCCTTATGACAACAATGGCGTGTTCCCAGATCCAGATGGTGGTGGAGGTGG
>CAJWHX010000366.1 GCA_913040875.1 uncultured Pseudomonadota bacterium
TTCGGTCTAGGTGTAGAACCATGACCAGGTTCACCCGTCGCAATCATTTTGAGCCAAACGGATCCCTTTTCGGCGACAGATATCGGGTAGACCGTCTGACCTTCGAACATCATGTCGTGAAGACCCAACCCACCTTCGTTTACCACATGCTCACAGTTCAGATAGTCCCAATAGGTATCTGCCAGATAACGGACACCTTCTCCACCGACTTCTTCATCTGCCACCGCGAGCAGAATCACATCTCTTTTCAACGGGATGTTTTGACGTTTTAAGAGAATCATCGTCATCAGTTCCATCACTCCCATGCTCTTCATATCCAGCGCCCCACGGCCCCAGATGTAGCCCTCTTCAAGAGCGCCAGACAATGGACCTTGTTCCCACTTCTCATGTTCCGCGGTTACGACATCGATGTGAGACAACATGCACAGTGCTCCTTGTTCAGGATCACCGCTGGCCTGCAACCGAGCAATTAAGTTTCCGCGCCCAGGAGAAGACTCATGGATCTCATACGGGATCCCCTCCGCACTTAATATTCCACCTAAAAACTCTGCCCCTCGGGTTTCGTTGCCTACGGGGTTTGTTGTGTCAACTTGGATGTACTCTTGCAAAATTTTTGTAGATTCAGCACCGACCGTGTCCCAATCAATCGCTTGTTCAACAGGTCCTGTATCGATTAATGGTGGTGGAAGCACCGCAGGTTTAGACAAACAAGCGGTCAAATAGAACCAGATCATGTATTCCTCCAAAAATCAGCAGATAACATACACTTAGTGTAAACTGGTTCTGCGCGCATGCACTGGTCTGAGTTTATCTCATACAGACTCTGCCGAATACAGTATGGTACTACAGATCCCATACCCCCTACAAAAATGGTCCGAACACTATTGTCTCAAGCGTTTATAGAACCATATCCTTCGTTTTAGCTTACCTATTGACTCTATATTTTTCGAGAATATCATGTATCCAAAGTTACTTTCCACATCTCTTATTTTACAGCTCACCGTTGCATGTGGAGACAGCCCATCCAGCGAAAGCACCTCATCTGTCGACGAAACAGAAGCCGAGAGTTCGGAGATAGTGGACGCAGAGGTAGATGATGGGATTACCAAAACCCATAAACCCTTCTACCTTTACCACGATGCCAATCGAAACATCCTAAATCTAGATTGGTACAACGAGAACTTTTTCGCTAGCAACCAAAAGGACTTTGCAGGAAAATGGTCGATCACCCCAGAAATTGAAGGGGATCTGGTTGTCGAAAACAAAGAACGGCTCGATTTTGTACCAAAGGAACAACTCCTTCCCAATCAAACCTACACCATTCAAATAGAAGAGATCCAATCCAATTCTGGCGATACCATTTGGCGTCCAAGCAACCCAGACTACTGGAAACAGACCATCACGACACCTCCCTTCAAAGTATTGGGCATATCTTTTGGAAAAGTCGATCGAAAATCTGGAGACGCAACGATCATTGTCAACCTGAGTCATCCGATTCCAGTAGCGGAAGTCAAATCGAACACCACAATCTTACTGAATGGTAAAAGGCCTAGGAAGGTTCAGTTCTCAACTGAAGGAAACAAGGTCTCCATTAATCTCAACGCCGATTCTTTACTGGATCAAACCCTTGAAGTTTCCGTAAAACCATTGAACTATTCCGACACCATCATGTCAGAAGAATACTCTTGGAAGGGAGAACTGGGGAACTGGAAAAAAGTTCGCATGTACGGGCCCTACGTCAAAGAAAATGCGACAGGTTTTGCGGTAGAATATATCTGTGACGACACTTCAGTGTCCGACCGATCTTGGTATTGGGATTACGACATCTCGTTTGATGAAAAGATATCTCAACGTTGCAGTGTCGATCTGGACCAGCTCAAAAATAACATCGACATCTCTCCCCCTATTCGAGATCTACAAATTTATCCTCGTCGACGTGGTTTTGCACTCGTAGGTGATTTCAAACGAGGCAACCACAATATCACCATCCCAGCTGGGATTACCACTCAAGATGGCGGTGGACTATTGGAAACGATCGTCGACCCAGTACTGATTCCCCACCGTTCAACCAGTTTACGTTTTCATTCAGCAGGACGCTACATGCCCGTTCAAGGATGGACAAATCTACACTTCCAACATCGAAACATCGATGAAATTGAACTCAGCGTGCGATCCGTATCCAAAAGCAACCTTCACCATTGGGCACAGGACGGTAATGAAAAGGTCAATAAAGATGAAGGTAAGCTGCTGGTTCGCAAAAGCATCCCTGTGAAAAGCAATCCCGATGAGGTGATGCGCTCAACGTTGAATCTCAAAGAACACCTCCCAAATCGAGAAGCCGGAATCTATCAGGTCACCATCAATGACAAAAACAGCAATTCTGTCGCTCATTTAACGGTTCAAGTAACAGACATGAACCTCATCACCAAGCGGTACCCAATAGAGGACGGTGGTGAAGTGATCTCTGCATGGGTACTGAACTCTCGGACCAATGAACCAATGACGAACATCGATATGTCTATCGTCTCTGCATCGGGTGAAATCACAACCCAATGTAAGTCAGACACAGAGGGTGGCTGCACCTTCACTGTACCCGCTGATGAATTGAACAACAATGTCTTCGCTTTATACGCTGAAAAGACAGCTTCTGATGGCAATCCTGAGCTGGCCTATTTGATTTTTGACACTCTATCCGTTGACTTGGGTCTGTACGATGCCTCTGGAACGACAGGTGCCGACAAAGAATATCGAATTGCCGCTCACACAGATCGTGGTGCATACCGCCCTGGAGATACAGTACAGCTCTTTGGCTTGATTCGCGGCACAGACAACACCGCGCCAAAGACTGGATTGCCTGTACATTTAACCATTAAAGACGGCCGGGGTCAGATCGTTCGCCAGCAAACGCTCAACACCAATGCTGCAGGAGTGTTCAACCACACACTCAATCTTGCGGATCACTCCAATACGGGAACTTGGACCGCTGAATGGTATGTGAAAGGTGGTAGTAAATCTGAATACTTGGGTGAACAACGCACCAATTTTAAAGTCGAAAATTTGGTACCGGAACGGTTGTCTGTTCGAAGCAAGTTTGGTGAGTCTGATATCTTGGGTGGCGACGAACTCACAGGAACCATTGATGCCCGATATCTCTTCGGAAAAAGTGCTGAAGGCGCTGACTTCCAAGTTCGTTGTGACGTCGAATCTACACCATTCTCGCCGAAGGCAAATGGCAATTACACCTATGGGTCTTCTTCTGCATTTGAGAACTTCCACCTTGGAACAATCAAAGGTACGCTCGATGAAGAGGGACATGGTGACTTTACCTGCCCCTACCCAGAAAGGTTAAAAGGGCTACCCGGTATGGCTACCGTCGTCGCTTCGGTAGATGTCATGGAAAGTGGTTCTGGACGAAGCACCAAACGTACATCTCGTCTTAAAGTACACCCTACAGAAACGTATTTGGGCTTGCAGATTGGCATCGACGTCGATGACCTTCGACCCAATGTAGACTATCCTGTCAGTGGAATAGTTGTGGACTGGCAAGGCAATCGAAAAAAGACCGTTGCTTCAGTGGAAGTTCAATTGAGTGAAATCGATCACTCCTACAACTGGACCTATAATGAAGAGTCTAGTCGATATGAAATGTCGACCAAGCGCTTTGAATTGCCACTTCGAAAGGAGACCGTTGCGGTAAACAGAGGCTTGTTCTCTCTCAATATCCGCGGGGATAG
>CAJWHX010000367.1 GCA_913040875.1 uncultured Pseudomonadota bacterium
TGTAGTGAGTGACTTTACAGACGGCAGAAACAATATGGCGCCTGAATACTGTGCAAAGGCTTTGGCCGTGTCATCATCTATAGATGTCAGTCCGTTCAAATGCAAGGCTGTATTGTTGGCGTGTAATACAAGCGCTTCAGCCGTTTTAGCATCGAGGTCAGACACTCCATTTATCTCCAGTTGACTCCCCTCCCAAGAGCTCAAACCCTTTGCGACATCTACTGACAATTCGGTCAGACCATTAAGGTATAGATTCGGAGTCTCACACGTAGATGGTCCACTGGGGGTCAGTTTCCACAACACATCTCGGATGGGTTTTGGCTTTGTATAAATCCATACGGACAACCAATCCCAGAAGGGAGTTTCTTCAGGACGAGGTCTCCACTGTCCAATCATATCAGCTTGTTCGGGCGTTAAAACGGTGAGACCATTCAAATCCAAATCACAAGGTTCTGAGGTAAGCCACCTTTGTATGGTAGCCTCCGCCTTCGAATCCAGCTCTGTCAGTTGAGGAAGTTCGTCCGCATCATATCGACATCCTGTGAATATTGCAGAGAGAGTAATAGAAAGAATACATCGCTTGTTGTTTGGTTGCATACCCAGTATCACGATGATGTTCTCTAGATTCAGACAGAATCTACGCGATAGAATGTCACCGGTATACCTGCATTGGAAAATTGTGCGACACTTTGGGAATTTGAAGACACCAATCTAGCCTTTCTAGAATCGGTTGCAATGAAGTACAGCCTCCACTGTGGAAACTGATTCCGATGGGTTTGACCAAGCCAATGATACACCGCATCCGTTCTGTTTCCAGATCCCATGCCATAGGGTGGATTGCATAGGATGACGCCTTGTTCTGTACAGCCATCAAAATGAGCTGGTGTTAGATTTCGAACATCGCATACAACCGCGCCCACTTTTACATTGGCGACAGTGGCATTCTGAAGTGTTTTCTGTACCGATGGCTCATCTCTATCTGACCCAAAGAGTTTGGGCAGTTCTCCAGACGGTTCAAACCGTGCCTTTGTCCACGGGACGTTCCAAGAGTCAAACACCCACGGTGAATCCTTAAAAACGCCATGGTTTGCGAAACGCATGCCTGCCTCAATCAACACCGTCCCAGAACCACAAAAGGGATCTAAAATCGCGTCTGTAGGTTTGCACTCCGCCAGCCAATGTAAACATTGTGCCCAATTTTCTCGAATGGGTGTTTTCACGTTGCTCTGTCTCCACCCTCGTTGATGAAGAGGCTTATCGTGAAGAGCGACCGACACCCATAACTTGTTCTCAAACAGACGAATCAACACGGGTAAAATCGGAGCACCCTCTCTCGATTTACCCAAAATGACCCTCAACATGCGATTCGCTTTCTCTTCCAATACATCTGAACGATTGAGTTTGGATTTTCGAGTCCGTACCTGCAATCGCACATTGGCATTGTCTGGAAATACGGACCAATCTACGCTATCGAGTAATTTTCTAAAATCGGACAATGAGCGAACTGCACGACCATTTATCAGCTGCCAACGGATCGCTGTTGGGGTTCGAAGCCTCGTCAGTTGAACGACCGAAGAATTTGAAACTTTTGTATACACACCACCTGTAGATGGAAACGCAGGCAGTCCAAGGGAGTCCAACTCTCTTGAAACGGCTTGTTCCAACCCATTGGCCACAACACAAAAAAACTGATGCAAAGTATTCATATCCCGCTTCCTATTTTGAGGTTCCTCTTGACGAATGCCCGAAACACTATACTCTAATCAAGGAGAGAGGCACAACCAAACAATGAATAGAAACAAACACACAACGCACTTCGGTACGATGCGGTATGAAATTACTGGTATCAAGAAGGACTTCGTTAGAGACATGTATCACACCTTGATGCGAACTTCATGGGGCAAACTCATTTCGCTGGCATTTGGTCTATATGTCGCTTCAGCCATATTCTTTGCCATCTTATTCAACCTTGGGACTGGTCATGTTGGCGGTGCTGAAACACCACTTGAGTTGTTTTGGTTCAGCGTGCAAACGTTGAGTACCATAGGGTATGGTACGATGCATCCTGCAACAAATTGGGCGCACATTCTAGTGCTCGTAGAATCTTTTGTAGGTCTGGTTGAAACAGCCATTGTGACCGCAGTACTGTTTTCCAAGTTCTCTCGTCCCAAAGCCCGTGTAGAGTTTGCTGAACACGCTGTCCTGTTTGAAAGTCAAGGTCGTCTGTATCTTCAAATTCGGTTTGCCAACGCACGTGGATATGCCATTGTGAATGGAAAATTACACCTCTCAGCTTTGGTGAATCACCGTGACACACATGACCAACCTGTCCGCCGAATGATCAGTCTGCCACTCTTGCAATCTAGCATTCCATTCTTTGGCCTGAGTTTTACCGCAACGCATTGTTTATCGGACGGTTTATTTGCGGGTAAAACGATGAAGGAAATGCATGAAGAGCTGTTCCTCCTCATCATCTCCTTTCAAGGTATTGATGAGATATTGGAGCAAGAAGTTCGCGAGCAGCACTTCTATCGTCCAGAAAAGATTCTCGAGCACACACGCTATAACGACATGGTTGTCCCTCATGATTGGGGTGCCGAAATGGACCTCGACCAGCTCAACAACGTTATTGGCGAAAACGTATTTGAGGTCCCTGATAGCGTTGCCCAGCAATCAGAGTTTGCTGAAGTTGAACAAGGGTGAACTGTTTTACATAAAGACGACAAATCGGATATAGTAATTGAGTCTGTTCACCACGTCGCGATATCGAGGTTCTCATGAATTGGTTCAACACTTCTCTTGTGTCTATGGTTTTGGTTGCTTGCGGAGACAAAGACACTGGTTTTCCGGAGGCTGAATACGAGGAAGGTTCCACTCCCGGTGATTGTACGGACGACTTTGACAATGACTTCGATGGACTCAAAGACTGTGAGGACGATGGATGTTCTGAGGCAACCGTTTGTCTACCCGATGAAGAACGAGACATCGACGAAGATGGCTTCACTCCACTAGATGGGGATTGCGATGACAATGATGCCAGTATCTATCCAGGTGCCGAAGATACTTGGTATGACGGTGTAGACTCTGACTGTGCTGGAAACTCAGACTATGACCAAGATCAGGACGGACAGGATGCGATCGAGGGTGGCGGCACTGATTGCGATGATACCGACTCCTCCGTATATGATGGAGCGGAAGATGAATGGTACGACGGTATTGATTCCAACTGCGATGGTGCAAGCGACTATGATCAAGATGAAGATGGTGAGGATACCATTGAGAGTGGAGGCACAGACTGTAATGATACCAACCCCAACATCAACAGTACAGCTACCGAAGTTTGGTATGACGGAGTCGATCAAAATTGTGATGGACTCTCAGACTTCGACCAAGATGGCGATGGACAAGACTCTAGTGAATATGGTGGACCAGACTGCAATGACCTGACGGTCGCCGTATATTATGGTGCATCTGAAACTTGGTATGACGGCATCGACTCAAACTGTGACGGTCTCTCAGACTATGACCAAGATGGCGACGGGCAAGATTCTGCAAACTTCAGCGGCACCGATTGCGACGATACCAACGCATCTATTTACGAAGGGGCTCCAGACGCTTGGTATGACGGCATCGACTCAGATTGTGCGGGAAATTCGGACCATGACCAAGATGGAGATGGACAAAACACCACTGCAGTCATTGGTGGTACCGATTGCAATGATACAGATCCCAGC
>CAJWHX010000368.1 GCA_913040875.1 uncultured Pseudomonadota bacterium
GGTTGGCTGTGTGGTGGTGCGTAGTGGGACAGTCATAGGGAGTGGGTTCCACGCAAGGGTTGGAGAGTGGCACGCCGAACGTGCAGCTTTGCTGGATATGAAAAGTCGTGGTGTTTCTGCAGAGGGAACGACCCTTTATGTGAATCTGGAACCGTGTTGCCACAGTGGTCGAACTCCACCGTGTACCGATATTATTTTAGAGATGGGCGTGAGCAGGGTTGTCGTAGGGATGCTCGATCCAGATCCTAGGATGGCAGGTGAGGGACTGGCAATTCTCAAGCGTGCAGGAGTAGAGATTGTTGTCGGAGTATTAGAAGAAGAATGTCGAAAAGTCAATCACTCATATTTACTGGCTCGTACTCGTAAACGTCCTCGATTTACATTGAAAACAGCATTGACCTTAGATGGGTATACCGCGGATATTTTTGGTCAGTCAAAGTGGATAACCAATTCCAAGTCGAGGCAGGCAGGTCACTACTTACGTCATACCCACGACGGCATTTTGGTGGGCGTGGGAACCGTTCTCGCAGACAATCCATCTTTGACAACGCGATTCGGTACGTCAGATATACGGTTTGGTGAACCTGAGAATGCTCAACCGATCATTTTGGACTCTCAAATGCGCACGCCAAAAGATGCCCAGCTTCGCACTGTGGGTAAAGAACCATTGTGGTTTTGTGAGCGAGATTGGGTGCATCCCCAGCCACGAGGTCGATGCTTGGGTGTCGATGTTGTGGGGGATGGGTTGTCACTCGACCAAATCGCTAAGAAGCTTGTGAGCGAAGGTGTGTATTCTGTGCTTCTTGAAGGTGGAGCGACAATTCATCGTACATTTCTTGAGAAGGGATGGGTCGATCGCTTAGAAGTGTTTATTGCTCCAAAATTGATTGGCGCCGGAAAAAAAGCCTTGTCGATGTCTCCTGTGTCGTTATCAGAAGTGGTCGGCTTTGATCTACTCTCAGTTCATCATCACGATGCAGATGTTCACCTTCGATACATCACTTCAGATTGGAATACACATGTTTAGTGGAATTATTGAGGAACTAGGTACCGTTCAAAGGCTGCAACAGATTGGTGAAGGCACGCGGTTGTGGATTCACTCTTCGCTCGTCGTTGCCAGTCCCGGTGACGCCGGTGTGGGTACGTCGGATCGAGAACGCGTTGGTCTAGGAGACTCCATTGCAATATTTGGTGTGTGCTTAACGGTAGAGGAAGTGTATCCTCCGCACACGTTTGTCGTCGTTTGTGGTCAAGAGACCATTCGCAGTACCATGTTGAAATCATTGAGACAAGGTTCAAAGGTTCACTTGGAGAGAGCGCTAAAGGTCGGTGATCGATTGGATGGACATATGGTGCAAGGGCACGCAGATGGAGTTGGTACTGTATTGAGTATGGAGGAGTCTTCAGAGTCTTGGATTCTGTGGGTTCGATTTCCCAAGTCATTGGCTCACTACATTGCCGTAAAGGGAAGCATTACGATTGCTGGTGTCTCACTGACTGTGAACGAGATAGACGGGTCTGCTTTTCGGTGCAATATCATTCCGTACACAATCAAGGAAACCCTATTCCATACTTTACAATCGGGTGATGATGTCAATTTGGAAGTGGATGTGATTGCTCGATACCTCGAACGTATGTTATCAGTTTCAACAATTCATGGTGGTCAAGGGGGACCTTCTGCCATTGAAAATCATTTGCGAGCCTGGGGATATGGTTCTGGTCGCTCGCCTTCAGGAGGATAATCATGTTTAATCCATTGGATACAGACCCACTTCGCCGCGTCGAACTTGCCATCGAGGATATTCGGGCGGGACGGATGGTGATTTTGGTAGATGATGAAGATCGTGAAAATGAAGGTGATTTAACGATGGCGGCAGATGCTGTCACCCCAGAAGCCATCAACTTTATGGCCAAAGAAGGCAGGGGACTGATATGTCTGACACTCACCGAGGAGCGTGTTGCGCAGCTTCAACTGCCGATGATGGTCGCCAACAATCAATCTCCGTATCATACGGCATTCACCGTTTCCATTGAGGCTCGAGAAGGGGTGAGTACTGGGATCTCTGCTTCCGATAGAGCACAAACGGTTCGTGTGGCCATTGATCCGAAAGCCGGTCCTCAAGACTTGGTGACGCCGGGTCACGTCTTTCCACTTCGTGCCAGAGATGGCGGTGTGTTGGTACGAACAGGTCAGACTGAAGGGTCTGTCGATTTGGCTCGCATGGCAGGGTTGACACCAGCGGGAGTGATTTGTGAGATCATGAACGATGATGGCTCCATGTCTAGGATGCCAGATCTACTCGAGTTTGGTCGAAAGCACAACATTCGTATCGTTGCAGTAGCGGATTTGATCCGATGGAGACTTCGCAATGAGGTGTTGGTCAAGAAAACCATTGATGTGCAGACACCAATTGGCAATCTCGGTGAGTTTCGTATGACGGTGTATGAATCGATTACGGATGGCAAAGTACACATGGCCCTAAGCAGAGGAGACCTAAGTGGTGATGATCCAGTACTGACTCGCGTGCAGGCTGCAACCCACGTAGTTGATGTCTTTGGATTCCAAACGTCGGATTCTTGGTTGCAGATTGAAATGGCTCTGAAGAAAATCGCCGAAGAGGGACGCGGTGTGTTTTTGTATATGAACATCGCAGGACAAGATTCTGCAGAGGTTATACGCACGTTAAAGACGCATTTGGGTCAGAAGACAGACAATGAAGGATTGACCAATGCCGTTGGTGATGGTGCCCTCAGAGAAATGGGTACAGGCGCGCAGATTCTGTTGGATTTGGGTGTTGGCAATATGAAGTTGATGACCAACAATCCTCGAAAGATTGTCGGACTGGAGGGATTCGGACTTAAAGTTGTGGAGCGTGTTCCTCTACAAGTACCAGTGTCGAAAGACAACCTTCCATTTCTTCGGGCTCGACGATTGGAACTTGGGCACTGGCTCAATGAAGAAACCATTCAAGATGACAATTCTTGAGCAGATTTGTCTGATCAGCATTAAAAGAACAATACAAACCATCTTTAGTACATACAGAAATACTGGGAGAGTACATGTCTACACAAACCTTTGAAGGGAACTTGCTCGTTGGAACAGAGCGCTATGCGATCTTGGTTTCTCGTTGGAATGATTTGATTACGTCACGTCTTTTGGAGGGGTCCATTGATACCATCCTGCGTCATGGTGGAAGTCGTGATCAAATTGATATCGTTTGGGCACCAGGTTCGTATGAGCTGCCGTTGGTTTCTCAGCGCTTGGCCGTCTCTGGTAAGTACGCAGCGGTCATAGCTCTTGCCTGTGTTATTCGTGGTGGTACACCACATTTTGACTATGTTGCTTCAGAAGTCTCAAAAGGGTTGGCAAGTGTATCTCTAGATACTGGTGTGCCTGTGTCTTTTGGTGTATTAACCACCAACTCTATAGAGCAGGCAATCGAGCGAGCAGGCACCAAGATGGGGAACAAAGGAGCAGAGGCCTCTTTGGCGGCGATTGAAATGGTTAGTCTGTTGAAAAATTTGCCTGTAGCGGAGGCGTAACGTGTCAGGTTCTCGACGTCTCGGTAGACAACATGCCTTTATCATTTTATGCAGCATTGACTTGGGTCAGACCAATGTTGATCGCGCTGCTTCCAAACTTTGGACATCGACCGTATTGCGTGAAGAGTTGGATCCAGACGAAAAAGCATTGGTCCAG
>CAJWHX010000369.1 GCA_913040875.1 uncultured Pseudomonadota bacterium
TGGGGCTCCATTTCTTTGACTACAATGGAGACAACCACATTCTTGTAATATGTGTTTTTCACCTTTATAATTTGTAGATATTCTACATTTATCATCATATGATTCGAATGGCATTCTCTTCGTATTTTTGTCACAAAGTTATGTAAACTTTATTAGATTTGACACCATTGAAAACTCAGCGGTCATGAGATACACTCCTACATTGGAGAACTCTATGAAAATCATTGAATCCCCTTCTGAAATACAGGCCTTCGCACTGGCAGAAAGAACCAAGGGACATCGGATCGGATTTGTTCCAACAATGGGTGCTCTACATTCTGGACACACCTCGCTGATGACGCTTGCTCGAGAACACTGTGATATCTTAGTCGTATCTATTTTCGTCAATCCATTGCAATTTGCCGCCGGCGAAGACCTAGATACTTACCCACACACACCTGAAGCAGACCATGCAAAGTGTGAGCAACACGGGGTCGACATTGTCTTTCGTCCGAGTCAGATGTATCTTGACGATCACAATACGACTGTTTCCGTTGCGGGTTTAAGCAACGGACTGTGCGGCGCATCACGCCCCACTCACTTTGATGGTGTAACAACAGTCGTTGCCAGACTTTTTGGTTTGGTTCAACCACACATCGCTGTCTTTGGACAAAAGGACTTTCAACAATTGACCATTATTCGTCGTATGGTGGAAGATTTGGCGATTCCGGTAGAGATCATTGGTGCACCGATCATCAGAGAAGAGGACGGTATAGCAATGTCCTCTAGAAATGCATACCTCTCCGAATCTGAAAGAGTTCGCGCGCGAAGTATTTCAAAGGCGCTTCAAACAATTCAAGCCAATGTACTCTCTGGTGAATACGACTCTGCAAAACTCCTTTCAACAATCCAAGATATCTTGGATGTTGACACAATGGACTACATATCTTTCGTAGACCCAAATACACTGGAGTCTGTAGAACACATCAAACAGACAACTCAATTGTGTATCGCAGCATTTTTGGGTACCACACGACTCATTGACAACTGCACTCTACACAGAGAGGACCTCGCATGAATCAAACCGACCTAATATTTATGACCTTGGTTGCACTCCTAGCCTTCAATCAATTTGTCATTCGAACCAAACAATGGGAGCATAGACAATGGCTATTCTGGTTCTTGCAGCTTTCAAGTGTCTTGTATGGTTCATGGGTCATCATTTGGGGCATACCAGGATTCAACGGTGAGCTAAGCATTATCAATTGGCTTGTTGGGCTTCTTTTTTACTATCATGCCGCTAGAAATTACATCCGATTTCAAGCCTTTCAACGAAGACAAAAGAACAATCCGAAATAGCCTCTGCAAACAAGAATTCGTTTCTAGTTGTCCCCCATTCAATTCTCGGATAGAGGTGGACAACTTCATGACATTGAAGTGACATCTATACAATCTGATTTATAAACATTGGGAGGACACATGTCTGATATCGTCTTTTTGTCCGGAAAAAGAACCCCTTTTGGTACTTTTTTGGGCTCTCTATCTTCCGTATCTGCACTTGACTTGGGTGTAGTCGCCAGTACTGCTGCCATTGAGCAAGCAGGTATTGCCGCCACAGACATTGACCACGTCATCTTTGGAAACGTCCTTCAAACCAGTGGCGACGCGATTTATGGTGCCAGACACATCGGATTGAAAGCCGGTACCAAAATTGAAACCCCTGCTGTAACCGTCAATCGACTTTGTGGTTCAGGCTTTGAATCTTTAATCCAAGCCGCTCAGCGATTGAAACTCGGTGAAGCGACAATGATACTCGCGGGTGGAACAGAAAACATGTCTCAGGCTCCCCACGTCGTTCGAGGGTCTCGAAATGGATTCAAACTCGGCCACGCACAGTTTACCGATGCTCTTCGTGAATGTCTCTACGATCCGTACGCAGGATGTGAGATGGCCATCACCGCTGAGAACTTGGGCGAAAAGTATGGTATTAGCCGTGAAGACGCTGATGCATACGGGTTGCGTTCTCAACTGGCTTGGAAAAGCGCCTTTGACAATGGATACTACAACAACGAAATTACTCCCGTAACCATCAAAGGACGACGTGGCGATACCGTTGTAGAGATTGATGAACACCCACAGTTGTCTCCAATCGGCAATCCCAAAAACCGTGGTCGTTTTGAAAACGATGCCGCAGGTTCAATGGCGAAACTGCGACCTGTATTCAAAAAGGATGGTACGGTAACCGCTGCAAACGCCTCTGGTATCAACGACGGTGCTGGAGCTATGATCATGACCACAGCCGACATCGCTTCGGCACGTGACTTGACCCCTATCGGTCGCGTGGTTGGATATGGCACAGCTGGTGTTGAACCAACTCTGATGGGTATCGGTCCAGTAGAAGCCATTCGCAACGCCTTAAAACATGCCAACATGTCTCTGGGAGAGATGGACCTCGTTGAAATAAATGAAGCCTTCTCTACTCAATACATTGCCTGTGAACGTGAATTGGGGCTCGATCGAAGCATTACCAACGTCAACTCTGGTGGTGTTGCCATCGGTCACCCATTGGCAGCCACTGGAACTCGAATCATGACGCACTTACTGTATGAATTGAAGCGCCGTGGTAAAAAGTACGGTGTTGGTTCAGCCTGTATTGGTGGTGGACAAGGTATTGCCATTGTAGTTGAAGCATTCTAAACATTCTTCGATACTTCTAAAAATGTGTCTCCGGGCACATTTTTTTGTTTTTTGTCTAGATAAACAGCATTTCCATACACATGAATCAACAAAATGAATACACATCTGCTAGAGTAACATCCACACATTGTACCTACGGAGAACATCATGAGCAATAATCCAGTCACTTCAATCGTTGTCACACTATCTATTGGCGCCGCTATCGTCTTCGGCATGGGATCTTTTGAGGTGGTCTCTGAAGGTCATGTAGGAATCAAAAAGATGTTTGGGAGAGCCGATGCTCAGCTTGACCCTGGACTCAACTTTAAGCTACCTTTTATACAAAGCATCGAAGAAGTAGAGGTTCGTCAACGACGCAATGTTGAAGAGCTGTCTGGAGCAACATCAGAACAACTCCCCCTTCGTGCAACAGTGTCTATCAACTGGACTGCAAATAAAGAAAGCGCCCTCGAACTATACGTCAAATTTGGTGGCATCCCACAATTCGAAGAGCGAATCCTCGACCCGAAACTACGCTCAGTATCTAAGGCTGCCATCGCCAAATTTTCAGCAGAAGACCTCATTAAAAATCGAAACTTGGCCGTGAATGAGATTCAAACGATGATGGTGGAAGCCTTATCCGATTTCCCCATCGTGATTGACTCTCCACAAATTGAAAACATTGATCTGCCTCCAAGATATCTGGAAGCCGTAGAAGCCAAAATGACTGCTTATGAAGCAGCCAAACGAGCAGAGTTTGAACTGACCAAGCAAAAGACTGAAGCCCAAAAGGCTGTCAACACCGCAGAGGCAGAGCGTGATGCTGAAAAGGCCCGAGCAGATGGTCTCGCCTACAAGCGTTTGAAAGAAGCCGAAGCAGAAGCCAAAGCCAAAGACCATGCAGCGGAGCTGCTTGACATAGAATCAAGAAGGTCTGTCTCGACTTCACCTCAACTGATTTGTTCTTCAGAGGAGTATCAAAAATTTTCCGATGACTTTCCTTACATCCCAACCTCAGACCAGCAAA
>CAJWHX010000370.1 GCA_913040875.1 uncultured Pseudomonadota bacterium
ACTGAAACGTAGACTTTCTAGAGTGATTGATTCTGGTCCAGTCAAGAGCATTGATTCTCCATTCATGTCGCCAATCTGCACGTGCATAAAATGGCGATTTCTCAGAGAAATGACCAGTAATCAAGACCCCAGTCGCCAATACAAACCAAAGGCAAATTCGAGCCACCTGCGGAATGGCATGCCAATACTTCAACAGTTTGACTTGGGGCAGCGATTGCGCCATGCCCACTCCAAAGGCAATTGCCAAACCAGGTGCGGTGTGCATATAAAATCGAATGTGTTGTTCAACCATGGACTGCAAGGAATGAAATAGCAGAATAAATGGGCTCAACGTACATAAAAACAACAGCACACGCTCCCATTTTGCTTTTCCGTATCTTCGGCCCCATACAACCACACAGCCCAAAACAATCCCCGTTATCAGAACAGCGGTCCAAAACGCTATCTCCTCTTTCGGTCCATGATCTGTAAACTGCCAATCAATGAATCCCTGTGGTATTGGATAGCTGCGCTGGGCAATGATGAATCCTACGGTATCGACGACTTCCATAGGATTAAACCAACCCCACACAAAAGAGGATTCAATATCCCACGGAGGTTGAAACAGTGGATTGGCTTCATCAAACCCCACATACAATGGACGAACATCCAATTGCTTTTCCAAGGACGACGCATTGGAAGGGTATGCCCACCAAGCAGCGAACCAAGAAGCCCAAATCGGCAAGTGCAGCAGCAATCCAGACAAAATATTGGACGCCTTCACATTGAACGAAAGCAAACACACTCCCCCAATCCAAAATGGTACCGCCCACACCACGCCTCGAACATCAATCAATAGACAACCTGCGACCCCTAGACCACAAAGCAATGCTGTTATCGGAGTACGGTATCGTCCCCATAATGCTAGGCTCGCCGCCCCAAACACCGTCATTAGTACAATCTGTGGATAGTACGTCAAAAAACGTGGCATCAACACCATTGGAGCCATCATCCATAAAATACCCATGGAAAATATGCCGGCACCTATCCCGCCAAGTGCACTCCCCCAAATGTAGACCAGAACAAATATCAATCCCGTAGATAAAATGCTCGATACAGCAAAACCGTTCATCAAGCCAGACATCTGCGCACCCAATGTTGGAAGAAGAGCAGCCAATCGACTTCGCTTGGGTGGAGTATCGTTAACAACCCAATCCTTTTCCATTTCAATGACGCCCACACAATATTCCGAAAAGTCACTTTCGAAAAAGGGTTGATTTGAGTACCATGTACTGATCCACAATGTGGAAAGTCCAAAACCTAGAGCCAAAAGCAATCCCATTTGGTATTGCAGTTTTTGTGCACTGTCTTCGGTTGGACGAAACCAATGTAGCAATGAAAACAACGCACAGCACAACAACAGAGTCATATTTTTTAATCATCCAACTAAATTTTACGAGTACACCTAGCCCAGCACAATCAACATGCCCTAGCAGGATGACCTTTGGACCAAATACAACTTAAGGAGATAAGGAGAATGGGACAGACAGTCAATATGCGAACGGTTATTTACAGACGCTTACTCTGAGTCTGAAGAGGACTCTTCTTCGTCAGATACTGTATTGGCAACAAATAGTTCTTCGAGCTGCTCTTTGGCAACCGTATTGGGTGCATCCGCCATCAAATCTTGGGCTTTGCTGGTTTTCGGGAAGGCTATTACGTCACGGATATTTTCGGTACCCGACAATAACATCGTCCAGCGATCAAATCCCATCGCCAGTCCACCATGTGGAGGTGCACCGTATTGAAGAGCGTCAATCAAGAAGCCAAACTTGTTCTTGGCTTCCTCTTCAGACAATCCAAGCGCCTTGAAGACTTGAGCTTGCACCTCGGAGTTGTGAATACGTATCGAACCACCGCCGATCTCATATCCGTTGCAGACGATATCGTAAGCATCACTGAGAATATCACCCATACGCTCTGTACCCAACCATTCAATGTGCTCTTCAATGGGCTGAGTAAACGGATGGTGCACAGAAACCCAACGGTCATTGTCTTCGTCGTGTTCAAAAGCAGGAAAGTCGGTAACCCATACAAAAGCAAATGCATCTTCTGGAATCAAAGCGCGCTGACGGGCGACGTGGGCTCGCAACCGTCCCATTGCCGTGTTGACATGATTTGCAGGACCGGCTCCAATGAGGACCAAGTCACCATCTTCAACACCCTCTATGGTGGTTAACAGTTCTGGTTCAACTTTGGACAATGGACCACTCCAAGAACCATTCTCTAGTTTTCCGTACAATAGACCACCCAACCGATACTTCTTCACAAATGCAAGCCAGTCACCATCGCCCTTCTTCTTGTGTGTTTTGAACAGACTATTGGACACTTCTGCACCGCCTTTAACGATGAATCCTCTAGCAACACCACCGCTCGCCAGTGCGTTTCCAATCACGCCAAACTCAGTCCCCTGCCAATCTGCAGTAAACAACTCCATCCCAAACCGGAGATCCGGATTGTCCACACCGAAACGATCGATGGCCTCAGCATAGGTGATGCTCGGAATATCTCCGACGTCCACTCCAATGACGTCCTTCCAGACTTTTCGGATCATACCATTCGATAGTTCAATGATCATATCCTGAGTTACAAAGGACATTTCGATATCGATCTGGGTGAACTCTGGCTGTCGATCCGCTCGCAAGTCTTCATCTCGAAAACAACGACAGAGCTGAAAATAACGATCCATTCCACCAATCATCAAAATCTGCTTGAAGATTTGAGGAGACTGAGGCAATGCGTACCACTCACCAGGATGTACACGCGACGGAACCAAATAGTCTCGAGCACCTTCTGGAGTAGAACGATTCAAAATTGGGGTTTCAATCTCATAAAATCCTTGGTCATCCAAATAGTTTCGGACCACCAATGCCGTCTTATGACGAATGCGCATCGTCTTTTGAAGTTGAGACTGACGTAGATCCAAATACCGATACTTCAACCGGACTTCTTCTGTTGGTTTCTCTTTGAGAGAGTCAATTTTAAACGGCAACGGTTTTGTTTTCGATAAGATTGTTATGGAAGCAGGCTCAATTTCAATTGCGCCTGTCTCCATTTTGTCATTTGGTGCATGCCGCAATCGAACCAGCCCTTGTACCTCAACAGTGTACTCCAAAGCGAGTTGCTTTCCGATGGCCATGAGATCTTCTGGACACTTTTCGTCAAGGGTGACCTGTACAGTTCCATACCGATCGCGCAGTACGACAAAGATGGTCTTTTTGTCTCGCAGACCGCTGACCCAGCCATGTAAAGTAACTGTTTGACCTACATGTTCGGCACGCAAGGAGCCACAAGTGTGTGTACGGGGTTTCATTCTTCCTCCACGTCAAAGGGAATACTGGGCGAACCTAACTGATTTGCCCGTCGATGTCATCTTTGAAATCCATCTTCAAATGGGGTTTCAATCCGATATACGGACCAGCTTAAGCATACCTGTCATTCCACCTACGACATCAACTGTCTCTTGATAAGAAGTAGTGGATAACCATGCCTCTTGAACTGCATCGCCATTTTTACTCAAACATCCGGATGCAAATAGCAAAGCGCCTTCCAGATCCACTTCGCCAATCGTAAAGTCAGCAGAGAACTCAAACGTCTGATTGTAGACGGTAATTAGGGGAGTCGGACAGCCCACTTGCCA
>CAJWHX010000371.1 GCA_913040875.1 uncultured Pseudomonadota bacterium
GAGCGTATTTGCACCCCGTCATGGACCGGTCCAATCTAACGGTGCGATGCAACACATTGGTACGCCGAATCCTTTTCGAAGGAAAACGGGCTGTGGGAGTGGAAGTACTCCAAAAGGGCAAAGTACAGACCATTCAAGCCAATGAGGTGATTTGCTGTGGTGGCGCCATCAATACACCACAGATTCTCCAGTTGTCGGGCGTTGGAAATCCAGATTTACTTGAAAAGTACGACATTGATGTGGTGCATGACTTAAAAGGAGTTGGGGAGAATCTTGAAGACCATGCCGAGGTGTATGTACAGTACGAATGTACACAACCCGTCAGTCTCTATCCGTCTTTAAAATGGTGGAGGCAACCGTGGATTGGGGTTCAGTGGCTCTTTGGTCGAACCGGAATCGGTGCCAGCAATCACTTTGAGGCAGGGGGCTTTATTCGAAGTAACGAGGATGTAGACTATCCAAACCTACAATACCACTTCTTACCCATCGCGATCCGCTACAATGGAGCCAGCGCTCTTAAAGGACATGGATATCAAGTGCACGTCGGACCAGTACGCAGCGACGCTAGAGGACATGTTCGCATCAAGTCGTCAGACCCGACGGTGTATCCAGAGATTGTGTTCAATTACCTCTCCACTGAACAAGATAGGCGAGAGTGGGTAGAGGCAATTCGATGTACCCGTAGGATTATGCGTCAAGATGGACTGGCCCCGTTTAGAGGTGAGGAATTGGCACCGGGTCCAGGGGTACAAACAGACGAAGACATCTTGTCCTTTGTTCAAGATGAACTGGAGAGTGCTTACCATCCCAGCTGTACCTGTAAGATGGGGTATCACGATATGGCTGTGACGGACACTGAACTCAATGTGCATGGACTGGAAGGCTTACGTGTGGTCGATGCTTCGGCTTTTCCGACCGTTACCAATGGAAATATTTATGCACCGGTGTTGATGCTCGCAGAGAAGGCCGCCGACATCATCGCTGGCAATACACCTCTAGAGCCTATTCACGTTCCATATTACAAACATCAGAAGTCAGAAGCGACCCCATGAAATTTGATTGGCCACACCCAATAGAAGCCATCTTCTACGATATGGACGGTACGTTGCTCGACTCGGAACCGTTAACTGAGGCAGCAGTAGATGCATTCCTTTCCAAGTATGGGATTGATGCTGTGATAGACGCCACGCAATTTCACGGTGTGACTTGGTTTTCAATAGCCAAAATGCTGGTGTCATGGTTTCCCACTTTAGAAGGGGTTGAGGTGGCCGATGAATTGTCTATGGCCTTTCAACACGCACTTCAAACTCAAACACCGCCTCCGATTCCAGGGGCTTTCAAGGCAGTTTCGATCTCTGCTCGACGGTATAAAACCGCCGTTGTATCTTCAAGTCGGCGAAAGAGTATTCATTTTGTTGTCGGTAAAATGGGACTAGCGAACAGTGTTCATCATATTGTTGGGGCAGAGGATGTTCAGCATTCCAAACCCAATCCGCAGTGTTTTCAATTGGCGGCGGATCACTTTGGCATCCCATACCAGCGTTGTTTGGTGTTTGAGGACAGTATCGCCGGACTGCATGCGGCCCACAACGGCGGTATGGCAACAATCGCGATTGGTCCGAGTTCAGAAAAGGGTCCCTTTTCCACGATGATGATTGAGGATTATACCCAACTCAATCAGACATTCTTTGAGGAACTGTGTTCCGTCCGAGGTGAATCATGAAGCCGTTTTTGGTTGGTCTTTTATTGTGGTCTTGTTCAGCCTTGAAATCTGATGTGGTCTTGTTGGACGAGGCAAATGCTCTGTACGACATAGGTCAAAGCGAGGCTGCGAAAAAAAAGTATCTATCCGCTGCAAAAGAAGGGAATGTCGAAGCGCATTATCTGCTGACCTATCGATATATTTTGCGTCCTTCAGAAGAGTTGTTTCATTTGGAAGTGGCTGCAAAAGGAGGGCATGCTAAGGCCTTGGAAGCGTTGCTCGATGCACTCATGTTCGAGGACCCACAAAAGGGATTGGATGTGTACTATGAATCGAAGTCCGAACATCCAAATATTTCCTTTTATGATGATGAACATACCGTGGAGCTTCTAGGGTATCTTGCCGAGATACCCCAGCGCGATTTGATTGCGTTCTTGAATGAATACGACCTCAGTCAAGAGGAACTGAACAAGTCGAATTACGGATATTGGCAACTTGCAGAAGAGGCTTCTAGAGTCGGTAGTCGTTTTGGGGAGCCCAATCCTGAACGGACGTTGTGGTTGATATCTCAAGGTGGTGGCTCACCATTCGCATTTGGTGATGCTGTCGGGACATTTTACAAGCATTGGAAGAATGATCAGGTCGTACCGTTTGATTTGTGTGATTTTGTAACGAGTGGTGCCGGTGTGGGCTATTGTATACATAGAGAGACAGTCATCGCGGAAGAAAACAGAGTGGCAGCACTCTCAGCACTGGGGCAAGGGTTGTCGGAGGACAATCAAATTTTACTGCAGAAGGCCTACACTGTCATGAATGAATTTCTTGAACTGAAGGTGGATGCAGAAGAAATGCACGGTGGTACAGGTGCGTATGCTTGGTCTCTCGAATCCTCCAATCAACAAAAAGACGCTTATCTGACCTTTCTAAAAAATGCACTCAATGGTAAAATAGAGGCAGATATTGCACCTCTGTCCGCGGTGTCGGCGGAGCTCCAACAAACCTATGCCAGCACGCTTGAAAAGATTGCCCCCATAAATCTTCGCTATGTTCCAAAGCTTGAGGGGGTCAAAGCGGTACACTCCAGTTGGAAAGAGCATCAAGCCGTCACGTGTCGATTGATCGCACAGGTTCAACCGAACCTTGAAGAAAAATGCGCAGCCTATTTGGCTACACAGCGCATACAGCAGTTGGAAATCGTTGCGGATGTAGACTAGCATCAAGGTTCAACCACTTGTATCCGGTGGTTTTGGTGAGTCAGGAGATTCTATCTATCGTTGTATGAATTAGCGCCTATTTACCTTTTCCACACAGTTCGGGTGCTGCCCAAGGTGTACTGTCCGCTGGAAAAGGGATTACCGGAACAACATCCAAAGAGTGGTAGCAAACCCGTAGGTTGTGCATTTGGGACTCCTTTTGGTTGATGAAATCCAAAGTTATATCAGGAAGTAGAGACATGTGTATTTGACCATAGTTTTTTCGTATCATCGTATTTGAGTCATTAGAGAACTGTAATGATTGAAGAGGACCCATAGACAAAACGGGAGTCATTGTATCGAGCTGATATACGAGACCATTGTTGGTAATGGCGAATCGTTTGTCTGGAGAAATGGTTTGAAAGGTATCTGCTTCTACGAGATTGTATTCTTCAACCTCATCTTGCTCAGTAATTTTCCAAAATCGTTTTCTCGTTTTGGAGGTCACCAATGAAATGCTACCGTCTGAGGTGGATAAGAGATGGGTAACATCCGTTACAAAGGGAGTCGTCTGTATCAACTCGTCTTTGCTAAGATCAAACTTATACAATGTGTTTGAACAGAGTATCATCAGCTCCTTTTCTTCAAGCAGTGCAGCCGATTCACAGTGTAATTGGTCTAATATGTCCAAACTTGTATAGGATTCTTTTAATTTGGTGTCTCTATTCCAAACTGCAACGTGACCTGCATTATTGTAAAAGACCATGAGAGTTCCATCG
>CAJWHX010000372.1 GCA_913040875.1 uncultured Pseudomonadota bacterium
ATCGAATGCTTGGAGGAAACGCCCCCACACTTCCAACAGCACCTATTATATGGTCAAACAAGTATCTTCGGTACCCAATTCTAACGTTGAGAGACTTGACGATGATGGGTGCGCTGGATTTTCAAGACACCTGGCAAACGATTCCGAATACCAAAGGAATTGCCGTCCCAAGACTTCGAGATGACCGACATCGAAACCTACAAGCCTATGCTGCGATGAATGGACAATCCATTTTGATCTTGGATCCTGGGAAATGCTGTGCAGGTACACCCGTCAATGCTCAATGTGCCAATCGAATTGTCAAAGCAGTTGAGAAGGCACAGCTAACCGTTGTTTTACCAACAGAGGTCGAAGGGGTGGAAAGGGTACACGCGAATGAAAAACGTTGGGTCTCAGATCTTCGCAGCGCCATCGTCAGCACCGGAGTAGACAGTCAGTATTGGCATTGGCAACAGCCGGACCCGACTGATGAAACGGGTCCATTACCTTGTCAGTTCGAAGTCCCTCAAAATATGCGGCGGTAAAGGGCCTAGACAACCTCAACCAATCCCAACTGAAGCAAGTCTCTGCCCATTTCTTTCCAAGATACTGGAGCCTGCATAACAACAACGTCTCCCCATCCTGCCAATGCGTCACGCCAGTCACTTCGGAGTTGCTCAATACGCGCATGATATTGTTCAATATCAGACTCATCCAGTGTCAGCTGCATCATTTGACCCGTTTCAGAATCTTGCACTTGAAAGGTACCAGACTCAAATTCCCAATCTTCCTTTCCCAAAATCTGGATTACTGTACATCGATGTGCACGTTGCCTAAGGAGACTTGCCATCCGTGAAGGTTCGTGTGGACTGAGCAAGTCCGTGAGCAGTATCGCATGAGCACCTTGCGGGATTTCTATGATCCGCTTGGACAACCCTTCAGACAATGACCACGATGATTCTGGCGTCCAATCCCCTCTGAGAGACTGCTCTACAACCAAAGAGCCCTGATGGAGTCGTATCACTTTTGAAGAGGCTTCCAAATTGGACAGCGACTGATGTATCCAAGCCACTCCCTCTGTAACGCGCTCAAGTTTATCATCGTACACAGCCATAGACTTGGAATCGTCGACCAACAACACAACACTGGGTCGTATTTCTTCTTGATAGCGTTTAATCAACAGTTGATCCGTTCGGGCCGTGGCATTCCAGTCAATCCTACGAACATCATCTCCCGCAACGTATACTCGATGATCCATAAACTCGGTGGACTGACCGGCTGCAGTACCCATCTGAGGTCCAGACAGTCCGCGTGGTGTAGAATAAACGATCCACTGATACGGAGCCATGTCTTCTAAGACCTGCTTAGACGGTTTCATTGTTCGCCTCAGGGTTCATATCCAAGGGTATCGTCGACACCTGAATAGAAGGATGATTCAGAGACACAACAATGTCCCACGCGGTTTTGAGTACCGAATAATTCACAATGATGCACAGTAAGGCACAGAGGGTCGCCCACAGTTCCATCCCATTCAGTGAATCGCTCTGAAACTCATTGGTCATCGCAGCAAGCGGGAAGATATAGTTCATCATCCACTCTAACGGGAGTGGGTCTCGCATCAAAAAGGCCAGCAAACCAAACGGGGCCGCCACTGCGGGTATGTAGGCAGCAACGATCAAGTTTCGCTTAGAAAGAATAGACGATATTCGATTTTTTCGAAATCGTGGAAGCAACATCGCGGTGAAAGCAAACGTCTGCAATGGTGTATAGATCATCGCTGTAAATTGAGTTTCGGTTAATTTAGACCAAGGGGCAATAACTAGGACACCAAGCATCATCAAGATCATAAACACCATACCAGCACCTGCACTGGGCAACAATGGAAACAGTACGACTCTTTTCCATCGTTTTTTTGGTAAGTCCACGAAAGCTTTGCGGCCTATTACTTCATTTTCGAGCATCAAGGGGAGGCAAGCAAGTCCAATCAGTCCAATCATCAATAGACAGATCGTACAATATTTCTCCGCTGAGAACCCAGGCAATCCATTCAAGGTCAGCATACCAACCATCACAAGAGCATATGTTGCCAACACACCAATCCTGTATGGTGTACTTCGATTGCTTTCAGGATGACGAAACAACAGCACAGACTGTACGATACCAAAGTATACTAGAATCCCCCACACCCCAACCATCCATGGGAATACCTTTACCAGTTGTTCCAGTTCCGTTGTGGAAGTACTTTCAACAAATGCCACGACCATTGCCGTAACGGCAAACGCACCTTGAATCTGCATTAAAAACCAAATGACTTTTCCGATACTTGAAAAGCTATACTCTTCTAAACGCCACGAGATATTGAGGGTAAATAAAATGGCTAGAAGACCCATCATAAAGACAAAACCCATCCCCAGTAAGACCAGCTGAATCTGGGTGCCCGGCATCAAATATGTCAACGCAATGAACGGAACGATCGCGGCACCCAAAATGAGTAACAGCCCCGCCCCCGATAGGACACGCCCCAATACGATATCCATCGGTCGCAGCTGCGTCAGATGCAGCATCTCAAGTTTGTCCTTACTCCATCGATTGGCACTGTTGAACAATAACTGCGCGGGTACCACCAACACTGCGACAATCGTATATGTAGCCAAGAGAAGCATCGACATCTCTTCGCCCGACGAAGTCTCCTGTACCACGGTACAGGACCCCATCCACAATGCCAACACCAAGAGTCCAAATACGATCAACGTTCGCTTCAAAGACAAGACTTGCTGTGTTTCCAATAGTGCAATCGGATTGGAATGTTTATCGACCCATTCAGTCAATGTGCGTACAAATTTGAGAGATGTCATTGCACTTTCCCCTCAGTCAAGGACAAGAAGAGATCTTCCAAGTCCATTTTCTGTTCTACAAATCTCGTTGGCTGAACATTGCTATCCACCAAAAACTTCAACAACTCGGCCTGAGCCTCTTTGTCGCCTTCAAACTCTAGTAGTACACCCTGCTCATGGATTACAGCCCCTTTTACACCGACTGTTTCTACAAGGAGTTTGCAAACGAACTCTGGATGCTGCAACGTCTCAACGTACAGTCGAGCCGCTGGTTTTCCAATACCTCTAGACTCTGTCGTCTCACCATCTGATACAGAGATGTCATTCACCGAAGTCAACGACCTGTTTGCTTTTAAGCATCCTTGCTCAATCACCACCGCATGTGTACATATCTCTGTCAGTTCAGCCAAAATGTGAGATGAAATCAAAATTGTTTTGCCTTGATCGGCGAGCAATCGAAGCAATGTTCGAAGTTCTACTCGAGCCCTAGGGTCCAATCCCGCTGCTGGCTCGTCCAAAATCAGCAACTGTGGATCGTGCATCAGAACCGTAGCGAGAGCCGCCCGTTGTTTCATTCCTTTGGACAAGGCTCCGAATGGTTTATCCATCATATCTTGCAGAGTGGTAAACTCCACCACAGAATCTTTCATCTCTTGAAGAGATTGCCCCCACAATCCGTGTGCCCGTCCAAAAAACTCCAACATGTCACGAACCAAGATGGTTGGATCAATGGGAAAGGCGTCGGGCATAAACCCAATTCGACGACGCACCTCATCCGGATGTGACAACACAGAATACCCTTCAATAAACGCATCTCCAGAATCTGGCAGTTCTAAGGTAGAACA
>CAJWHX010000373.1 GCA_913040875.1 uncultured Pseudomonadota bacterium
TGTCGCCGCGTTAATGAATATCGGTCCTGGCTGGGGTGTCGTTGGTCCCACACAGAATTTCTCCACCATTTCAGATATTGGAAAGTGGTTCTTGTCGTTCAATATGCTTGTTGGACGTTTGGAGATGTTCTCAGCATTAATTTTGTTTTACCCCTCGTTTTGGCGAGATTGAGTATGGAGATTTCATGGATCGTTCCCATCGTATGTTCCCTAATTTACCACTGGATCAGCGTGGAGATGTCCGTTGTTTACAAGTGGATTCCGAACTGTTGAAGGACAATCCGTGGGGAGATCCACACTGCCGAGATGTTTGGGTGTATATACCACCGGGATATACGGCTGAGAGTACTTATCCAATGGTGATGTTTCTCTCTGGTTTTGCTGGTACCGGAGAAGGGATGCTGTCTCGAACACTGACTGAGCATTCTTTGGCAACACGATGTGATCGATGGATTGCAGAGGGACTCTGTTCACCCTTTATCGCTGTATTGCCAGACTGTATGACGTATTTGGGTGGGTCTCAGTTTGTTGATTCACCGGCAATTGGTTCGTATGCCTCACATTTGATGACAGAGGTAGTGTCTGTTGTGTCGGATGTCTTGTCTTGGAATGGAAACCTTGGTTTGACCGGTCGTTCATCTGGTGGATATGGTTCCTTGCGACTGGCGATGGAGTATCCTCAGCGCGTTCAAGCGGTGGCCTGTCACGCGGGTGATATGGGGTTTGAGACAGCCTTTGTTGGTGAGCTGACCGCTGCTTTATTGCCACTTCATAAAGCGGGAAGTCCTCTGAATTTTCTCAAAGAATTTTGGACGAAGTCTCGATTTTCTGCCAATGACTTTGCAGCCTTCAACTTGCTCTGTATGTCCGCTGCATACGCTCCCAATATCGACGTGGTAGACGGGGAGTTTCCAGCAGATTTACCAATCAATATAGCGACAGGGGAAATCAATTGGCAGAACTTTGAGCGCTGGATGGAGCACGACCCCTTGACGATGATTGAGGCTGTAGAGCACCAGATACCGCTTCGTAGTCTGGAGTATTTCTTTATCGATGTTGGACGCTGGGATGAGTACAATCTACAGTTTGGTGCGAGGGCTTTGCATGAGCGTTTGAGCGAACTCGATATCGAACACATATACGAAGAGTTTGATGGTGGTCATAGAGGGACCACCTATAGATATGACAACAGCATACCAAATATGGTGAAGGCGTTGATGTAGATTCGATTGGAGTTCCTTCAACAAAAAAGGACCCGTAAAGGTCCTTTGATATAGAAGTCGTCTAGATGTTTACTCTTCGGAAGACTTTCCCTTCTTGCGAATCATTACATTGGGCCGCTCGGTGACTGTTTCAGACATCACATTGATGCTGTCCTCACCGATTTGAGCGTAGTTTACATTTGCTTGGGCTGCCAAGATAGCGGTAACCTGTTCAACATAACGCTTAATTTGCGCATATTCTGGACTGTCTTTGGGGGAAGCATCCAGAGCGGATTGAAAGGCTTTGAGTCCAAGAACTGGATTTCCAGTGATGAGATAATACTCTCCGCGTACGGTATTGATGGCACTGTTGTTTCTCGACAGTTTGTAGGCTCTGTCTAGATGGCTTTCCACATCGATCAGGTCATTTTTTCTGATCAACAACCGTGCTTTACAAATGTGGGCGTCGCTGTTGTCTCGCTTTTTCAATGCTCCAGATAGCAAAGACTCTATGACATCGTACTCTTCAACTTCCAAGTCCAGTAAAATTCCGGCCAGTGCCACTTGAATACCAAGATTGCTAGAGTCCTTAGACAAGATGCCTTCCAGACGTTCTTTGGCGGTTGTTAGGAATCCAGTCTTTCCATCGACATCCATCATGGATCGTTTACGAAGAATGTCAATCTCTCGAAGAATGTGTACAGACGGGGCGTTACCTGAGTACAATTCACTGGCTTTGGATAGAGCGTCACTTGCAGCTTCAAATTGATCCGCCCCCATTTTGCTGAGTAAATTACCCCGTAAACTGTGGTACGTTGGCGAAGTGGGGTGAAGTTCGATTGCTTTGTCTACAGTTTGTAGAGCGGCTTGAGAATGTCCCTGAGAATTGAGTAGGTTTGCCAACTTAAACCAGAGATCTTCTACGTGTCCAAAATGCTCCAAGGCTTCTTGAAGTACCTTGAGTGCCTTTTCTGGTTGGCGTCCCGTCAGCATTTTACTTTCTTCCAAGAAGAATTTTGGCATTATGGCACGTGCACGACGGTCTGCAAATATTTGTTCTGCTTGCTTGCGTTTGTCTTTGTTGAAGAGTGCTCGTTTCGCTTCTAGAAATAAAAGTTCAGGATGATTTGGTGCCATGTGGAGTCCATCTTTGATCTGAAGGTCCGCAATGTGCCCAAAATCTGTTTTTCCTTTTGATTTTCGGTTGGCCAGATCGGTAGCGGATGACACTATAGCGTCGATACAGGGAAGAGGCGTTCTCCAAATTCTCTTTCGTTTACGAGCCGCCCAAAAGAGTGCATTCGCCTCTTGTAAGTATGCCAATTCAAGTAGAGGACTTGGATTGCTTTTGTTGAATTTGGCGGAATTGTCTTTGGAACGTTCCATCTGCTTTTCAGCAATCTCTTCTACGGTATCGTAATTGAAGATGTCTTCAGACTTGTAGACATTGTGGATTAGATCGTGTGCATAGTAGCGTCGATTATTTTGAGATGGGGTTTGTTCTAAGACTCCTGCAGATAAAAGTGCTGTACGCATCTTACGATTGATACCCATTTCCGTAAGGTGCTGTGATTGTACCGGAGCATTGAATACAGCGATCGTTTTGAGAGCCTGAGCCTCGTCTTTGCTGAGTTTGTTGGTCAACTTTTGTACCAATTTACGAAGTTGACGGAAGTCCTTTGCGGAATTCATCAATGCAAACTTCTCATCTGACAAGAGACCATATCCTCCTTCAGCCAGGCTTTTGACAATCAAAAATCGAAGTGCAATGGGGTGACCCTTTGTTCGCTCCAAAATTTGTGCCACCTCTTCATCAGAAGCTTCTGGAGCCTGCCACATTTGAAGGGCGGCTTTAATATCTTCTTCTGAAAATCCCGCCAATGTGATTTCGCGAAGAGAATCCGCCGAACTAGGCAACTGAGTGGTCAAGAATATCATCTTCATCGATGTTTCTGTTCGCCAGAGAACCTCTAGAACCATTTCCAACAAGCCGTGGCTATTGAACTTCTTGCGGTTGTTCAAACGAGCCTGAACCCCACTGATAATAAAGCAATGATTCGTTACAGCATCACTTTTCATCCCGTCTGCGATGAGTGTCAACGTTTGCTGTATTGAGATTCGATTTTTACCAGAGAGTCCTTTTAACAGTGCATCATTGCCAACATCTGCAAATGCTTGCGCCAATCGACCGAGCAACGCATCCGCATTTAAATAGCTATTGATGTGCAAGTCTGGAATTCGGACCCAATCATGTTGGCCAATAACTTCTTCAACTAGATGTCTTTTTCCTAGACCTTCAACCCCTTTGATACAAACGGGGGTACCAGTGGTAGAGAGGAGTTCGGTCAAAGAAGCGGTTTCCTGTGCTCTTCCAATAAATTTCAATGCGACAGATGTCTTTGCTGGTTTAGCTCTTTTGTCGACGCTTTTCTGCAGTTCAATTTTGGGG
>CAJWHX010000374.1 GCA_913040875.1 uncultured Pseudomonadota bacterium
GAGATCATGGAGATGGCCGATGATGACACGCTGATTTTATTGGACGAGATTGGTATGGGCACTGACCCTGCACAGGGTGCAGCATTGGCTCAGGCAATCCTTGAGCAGTTGCTGGTGCAAGGCTCCAAAGTTGTGGTTACGACTCACTTCACCCGTCTGAAAGCGTTTGCATCTACAGATCCTCGATGTGCCATGGCGGCGATGCACATTGTAGAAGGCATACCAACGCACAAACTCCAGTGGGGGGAGGTTGGTGAATCTGAAGCGCTTGCTCTCGCTGAACGGATGCGACTGCCAGAGTTTTTGATTCTTCGGGCTCGAAGTTTACTCAATACCGGTGAGCGGCAGCTATCTGATTTGATTTCACAGATTGAAGATCAGCGACTGCAACTCGATAAAGAACGTCAGGAAGCGGAGTTCATTCGTTCAGAACTTCAGCGTCAACAAGCCGTTTGGGAACGAAAAAATCGCATGTGGGAAGAGCGCAAGACCAAACTTGAGGAAAAACTCAAACAAGATACTCGTTCAGAGTTGAAGTCCATCGAACATAGAGCCAACAAGCTGTTGAAACAAATTAGAGAGGGAGGCTCTCTAAAGGAGGCCCGTCGCAAAGCCACTGCACTCAAAGGATTGCGAGAAGAATTGACCCCTGCCAATGCTAGACCCGACCCCATTTCCGAGGACGTAGTATTACATGTTGGTGACAAAGTACATGTCATTTTACTGGATGCCTCAGGAGTCATTCAATCACTATCTGGCAACAAAATGGATGTTGTGGTCAACGGAATGAGTATGCGTGTTTCCAGAGAGGATATAGCCATGCCTACTGCGGGCTCTCATCCGATGAAGAATAAAAACTCCAAATCTACTCAATCATCCGCTAAGGTCAACAGTTCTAAGAAGTCAAAAAAAACCAAGAAGTCTGGGAGACATCAACAGACCAAAGTGGTAGAAATAACCGTCGTACGCTCCTCACACAATACCTGTGATTTACGCGGTGCTCGCGTTGAAGAAGCCTTTGTGACATTGGAACAGTACTTTGATCAGCAAATATTGAGGGGACGCAAGAGAGTTTTTGTGTTGCATGGACATGGAACTGGAGCTCTGAGGTCCGGAATACGAGGATGGCTCAGTTCTTCCGGATATGTTGCAGATTGGAGACCGGCCAAAGCGGATGAAGGTGGAGACGCATTTACAGTGGTGGATTTGAAATGAACCTAATCGAGACAACATTGTGGCTTCCTCCCAACGTGGTGGATGTATACGTGACAGATGTAGATGGAGATGGTGAAGCGGATGTGGTGGTTGCCGCCAAGGTGTCGAGTGCTGAAGTTCCAGCACCGATGGAACTGTTTGTGTATCAGTACCGCGAAGAAACGTGGACCAAAACCAAACAAATCCCACTCGGGAGAGAAGCTCTGTTTTGGGAAGCAGATAGAGGCCTTTGGGCTGTTGATGCGAATGGTGTACGTGACCTTTGGAGTGATCAACGGATTGTTTCAGTCAATACTTGGCTCACCGGTTTGCATCAAACTTCACCCAAGCATGCTGACATCGTTCATGACACTGATTCTGATGGAACTGTTGAATGGTTGGTTCATACAGGAACGGGTGTTTCTGTCTACGAGATGGGTGACCTAGTCTTGTCCAGTTCACAACCGGTCAATGGGTCTATCCGACAATATACCAAAACTGGAGGGGTTCAATTGGAAGTGGCCCAACGTGCCAAGCCGATCGTATTTGCAGACTGGAATGGTGATGGAATACAGGAGTTGTGGTGGTTGACTGGCGACCAGGCAATGGTTCAAGGTTTCGAAGGACAGACCACGATCGATTTGCCAATCAATGTGGATCCTCAGTATACGACGAGACCATCTAGAGAGCTTAGTTGGATTCAATATCGCGATGTGAATGGAGATGGATTTACGGATATGGTTTGGCAGTACTGGGTGCGTGGTGAATCGTGGTTTGGTTCTACATCTGAGATCGGGATGTCGTTATCAGACGGTGTGTCTTTTCAAACTCCGATAACCATGTCTGTTAAAAGGGCGGTATTGGATGTTCGTCTTCAAGACTTGGATAGCGATGGAGATCTAGATTTATGGTTGTTGGGTACAGATCTGGGGATTGCAACGCTGAGTAAAACGTTGTTGACTCAACAAGCGACCGCATCTCTGTCTGTTCACACCTTTGATGACACATCCTTTTCCAAGCGCGCTACCGCAGATTGGGAGGTGTCAATTCCCATTGGTCAAGATGATGCATTTGATTATCAAACGATACCCGATCGGAATGGGGATTCTAGAGTAGAACTGGCGGTGTTACTTGGGACAGAAGCCAGATTGTATGGGTCAACCGATGACTCTTGGAGTCTTGCAGCTCAATCGTCGCTTCAATCGCGCGGCAACTGGATTCGAGCCAACAATTTACGTTCGAACAAGTGGCTACCGGTATGGAGTTCAGGACGCTCTACCGTATCCATGTTGTATGTAGAATGAGTTGGAGAGGCTGTGAAGTTTGAAGTACCGAGAGATGTTCCCCCATTAACTGATGAAGATAGGCGTTTCATTCATGAAAGTGTCGAAGTTCATGATGGCTTTGTGTATTTTCACAGAGTGCCGAATCCAACAGAAGCCTCTGTCATCTACTCGACAGACTATATAATCGAGTTGTTAACTGCTTCTGGATACACGGCCCTTGTACTAGATTTTACAGGACGACACTTGGTGAATCATCAGTTGCGTCGCCTAATGCTGAGCCGAGCTTCGGACATGATTAAGCATATTACAGACGTGGCGATTGTGTTGGATGGTAATTCTTTTCGACGTGTGGTCATCGATTTTTTTGTTCGTGCTTACATTCGTCGGCACGACTGCACTGTAGAATTCTTTGCTGCAAAAGAAGAGGCAATAGCTCATATGAATGAGTCTGTGCAATCACACTTATAGACAGGGCAATCTGATACCTGATTGCTTAATCCTAAGTAATTTGGAGTATAGACTTGGGACGGTCCTGTTCCCAACATGGCTTTGTATCGATGGTGTACTTATGCAAGCAGAGCAGGAAACTCTATGTATCGCCGCATTGCCTGTAAAAACTCAGCCCCGAGTGCACCGTCAATGACGCGATGGTCACATGTCATGGTCACCTTCATTCTCCAGCCTACGGTCAATGCTCCATCCACAACTACAGGCTCTTGTTGCATTGAACCAACCGCCAAAATGGCAGCGTTGGGTGGATTGATGATGGCGGTGAAGTGTTCAATCTGCATCATGCCCAGGTTGGAGATGGTGAAGGTTGAGTTGCTGTATTCTTCCGCCGATAGTTTACGATCTTTTGCACGACCCGCCAGTTCACGTGTCTGGACTGCTAGTGAAGCGAGAGGCTGCTGATCCGCATTGCGAACAACGGGGGTGATCAATCCATCGGGAAGCGCTACTGCCATTCCAACATCGACTCGACCGTGTTGAATGATGGCTTCATCGGTCCAAGAGGCGTTGACACCCGGCACATCTTTCAATGCCTTGGCTGCCGCTTTGATAACCAAGTCATTGTAACTGACCTTTTGTCCAGCGGCTTTCATTTGGTTTCGGAATGCAACCAGATTGTCGCAGTTAAAGGAGGCATTCAGGAAGAATGCCGG
>CAJWHX010000375.1 GCA_913040875.1 uncultured Pseudomonadota bacterium
ACATCGAAGTTAGCGAATGCTCCGCTGACTCTGTGCAAAACTCGTTGTCCATTACTGTATCCTAGTAAAGTACAGTTGCATTTGAGGCAAGTAGACCTGCTCCCACGCAAATCTGAATTGCTCAAGCATTGGCGATGGTATCTGTTCATGGGTGATGACGACTCGGCAACCGTTTGGTCTCGTTTGAAAGTCCACGGTCAATTTTGTACTGGGCATCCAAGGTTCAAAATCGATGGTTCTCCATGTCATACGCAACTGTTTGGGTTTAATGATATCGATAAACTGACCTTTCACCGCTCCATTCCACAGTTCAAATTGTCCTTCGACGATTGGATGTACCTTTGCTAGGGCTTGAGTGATTTCACCTTGTTTCCAAGAGTCTGTCCAAGCGGCGAAGACCACCTCTCGGTCTACATACACGTCGCAATAAAATTGTAAATCGTTCACGATGACTCCAACATCATTTCATAGAACTCTATCCTGTTTCATGCATTTGGCATGTACTTGTGTTACAATTCGCAAGCATCCCTTAGAGGTAATATGCCAAGTTTAACCAAAACAGTTGTGTTCACCGATCTTGCAGGGTACACTCAAAAGACAGCAACCATTGGGCATGAAGAGTTGCAAAAGTTGGCGGAAGCCCATGAAAAACATGTGCTGGAAATATTTAAGCCTTATGGTGGTCAGCTGGTCAAAAGTATCGGTGATTCATATATGGTTGTCTTTAACTCTGCGACAGATGGGGTAAAGGCGTGTCTTGAATTAGTAGGGACAACTTTACCAGGTATGGGAATGGAGTTTCGCGCGTCTGTTGCGACGGGGGATGTACAACAACTTGAGAATGACTATTTTGGCAACAGTGACTATTTTGGTGAGCCCGTCAACCTCTCGGCACGAATCAATTCTATTACACCAGCAAAAGAAGTGTGGTTCGCTGATAGAACCCGTCGTTGTATGACTCAGTCAGACGTTGCATGGGAAACTGTAGGGTTACACTCGTTTAAAGGCGTGCCGGGTAAAGAAGAAGTGTTTAGAGCTCTTTCTGTCGAACAATGCTTTATCCCAGCGGAATTAAAAGCGGTACTCGACACCGATCAATGCACCATCATCACCCAAGATGATCGCCCCAAGATCCCGAAAGAAGGTCTCGTTATTTTGACCGGGTTTACCTATGGAAGTCCCGAGTTGGAATCGGTGCTTCATATGCTCTCCCACCTACCGCAGACAGATATTTGGCTTCTGGTGTATACCATTGCCACAGCACATCGGTTGGAGTGGGAAGAGAGAGGGTATCGATTTCTCATAGGGACGATGGAAGGGTTTAAAACGGCTGTCGATATCGCTTTGGAAGCCAAGAAAGATTTTGATGCCAGTAAGACCAATACGTTGACTCTAGACTTCAGTTCTCTAGGAGATGTGTCGTTGGAAATCATTGGGATTGCATTGCCGGCTGTACCGCTCGTTAATTTGATTGGTGCGTACAGTGTTGATCTGTTGGCGGATGGATCATGGGGGTACAATAAAACTCGAGCATTGGCAGAGATTCATGTGACGTCCAAATCTGTTGTTTTAACCCCTTTTAGACCAGGAATGATGATCAATTCTGTTGGGGTTCCAACGGGTGAGGAAGTTCAACTGAAACAAAACTCTCGATTCCGCATACACGAGTGGGTGTATCGATACTTGAGTCATGTTGGTGGACTGTACAAGGGGTTGATCATCGGTAATTCCGCACTCTCTCAGCAGTTTAATGTCAAGGATAAAATTGAGATGGGGCGTTCACCGTCGGGGAATGGCTTCGAGCTGGTCGATCGAGGAGGGTCAGACCGGATTCGATGGCTACAAAGTCCTCAAACTGAAAAGGCGAAGGCACAAGGCCTTACCTTAGATAGAACATTAATTGGTCGTCAGCATACACTGATCAATGTTGTGAGAAGAGATTTGGTTGTCGTATCTCCGATTCACAATCGGTTGCCCACTTTTGTGATACCCAAAGGAAAGTCGAAGCTTGAGCGTGTTACCAAAGAACAAGTCCTAAAATTTGGGGATATCTTGGTTGTCGGGACATATGTATTCGGATTGAAGAAAATGTTTTAATTCTAGGAAGGACAGTCCAGCCATTGTTCTAGAAGAATCCTCTCATCTTGTGTCACTCCACCACTGGGTGGCATTGAACCTTCTTCAAAGATTGTTGCATAGATTCGTTCACGCCATTCTTCAGCAGCCATCTCCGAATCAAAGAAAACGTTCGGTGGTGCACCGTGTCTATTTGGCGCAGTGGACGCGTGACACGATTGACATTTACCTTCTAGGAAACCGCGGACCCAGCTGTTGTAGGTTGGTGGTTGGCGACAGTCGACTCCAGTATCACCATCTTTCACACATCCTAGAAGTACAATCAGTCCAAGGATCACAACGCCCCCAGTATAGGAGAAGCCGTCCCATAATCTAATGGGTCTAAATCGGCCATGGCAAGAATTGTGGCACCCAGATGCTCTGGTTTTAGTTTAATCCCTTTCTCGAATACTTCCCCGCTACTGAGGTCTAAGGGGTGTCCGAGAACCTGATCTGTGTATCCACCAATGGTTCGCCCCCCTTGACCACCATTGATGATCATGGCAGTTCCGACCGGCCAATGGTGCTTTCCTCCCATTTCATTCAGTGCCGGATGCCTAGACATTTCGGAACACACGATCACAGTGGTTTCTTCTATCAACGGTATACCGTGGATATTCGTCTTTGTCTGTAGGCTTTCCATGAGCTGTTGCAATCCTAAAAATAACAGGTCATAGTGCCAATTCTGTTCAAAGTAATCCCCGTGAGAATCCCATCGCATATTGCAGTAGCCTTCATCTTGTACGATGGCACATCGGGATAGGTCGTTGGCGAAAAAATCCAATGCAACCTGTGCTTGCCCCATAAATGTTTCCGAACAATTGTATCCAAAATCTCCGTCTTCTTGACCATCGGGAAGGCTAATGGATTCCAATTGTGATTTTAATGCTTGCAGCTGTAGATGAGACCGCTGGTAATCGCCTAGTAGATTTTGAGTTCGAGGATTGTTGAATGCCATTCCAGTTGTTCGCTTGGATAGATATTCTGAAACCAGTTGTTCATACTGTCGTGTTGTGGTGATGGAGAGGTCATCGGAACCAGTCATCAGGCGATTGAGTTCCCCATTTTCTCCAACTCGTAAGATGGCATTTGAATAGCGTGTTGCGTAGTTGGGACCGGACATCAATAAGTGAGGGGCAGTGTACAACTGCGGAGAATTGGCCCCAATGATGGCTCCCCAATCGTCCGTACCAACCGGACTACCGGTCATGAGTATTCGTTTGGCTCGATCGTGAGCGACCGTTTCAAAATCCAGTCCATTGATGATCATGCAGGATTCAGCCCACTGTTCAAAGAATTTTCGGACTTCGGGTCTGTTGGGACCATCAATGAAAGAGAGGCCCCCAAGAGTTGCTAGGGTATCCTCTCTATCCGTATGAACATATCGATTGTTCAACATCTCTGGTGCGAAGACCATCGAGGTATCCCAAGCCCCATCACAGAAGACAAATAGGAATCGCCGTTTACTACTGGTATTCAATGCCAATGAAGGGAGCATTGATAGTCCAGCACTAGTGACCA
>CAJWHX010000376.1 GCA_913040875.1 uncultured Pseudomonadota bacterium
AGGCATTGCAATGGAACCAGACGCCTTCACAAATCGAGTCCACGATATAGAATATGTTGCACATGATGACCGTCCTGCCGTCGATACATTCTTCAACACCTATGGACACCAAACCGCCATTCTGAACGGATTGATTGTTCCCAGTGTCAACCACGCGATTTGTGATCGATTACTGTATTCGGATAGTTCTACCGGTAGTTCACCCGATTGGGCTACACAGATCGCCAGTGCTCAATCTGAACGATACACACTCCCACATGTTTTAATCTCTGGACGTGTTTTAGCTGGAAATCGAGCCAACCTGATTGTCAATGTTGGCACCGAAGGACAAATGAGCCAGCTGCTGTCTGGAGACCTGATGACCATCGCCGATCACAGTTCAACCAGTCCCGGTGTCGTGACACAAGCAATTATATCAAAACACCTTTCTCAATCGGCATCGACAGTGAACAATGCCTTTGGTGAATTCTACGAACAATCGATGGCGCGAATCCGCTTCATGAAGGACATCTCTGATTCAGGGTTGGTAAACTGGAATACCGATGGATCAATCACTTCACAACTCCATTTGATGAAAGACCTATTTAGAAATGATCTGGCGCGATGCGTCACTCTAGAGTTCAAACGAGAATCATTTGATAGTCATGTAGACAATGACTCGAAACAGTCCGCCAATTTCCAAGATCTCTTCGAATTTCTAAATGAGGTAATGACCGTACTCCAACACACCCCTTCTTCAACAACAGGTACATTATTGGACGAGGTCTGCGTCGTTGTATTGAGTGAGATGGGTCGCACTCCGTATGAAAATGGCGGAAAAGGCAAAGATCACTGGCAACATACCTCGGCCATGCTAATGGGATCAGGAATACGAGGTGGATGCACATATGGAGAATTCTCTGACTTGTTTTACGGGCAACCTATAGACCTACAATCTGGTGATGTGACGCCTACAGGACAAGATATTAGCACTCGTCTACTTGGCGATACCCTCTTAGCACTTGGGGACGTTGGAAATGAATTCACCCCCTTAGGTGAACCAATATGGGCAATGCTTCAATAGGTTATGGATCAAACTTTCGAAGAGACTTTTGGTCCTCTAATTCTGAACCACATTCCAACCAAACCTGCAGTAGCGCCACATCACCCTCATCCAAATCCCATGCAGGTGGCATGACTGGATTCTCTGGCGACGTTACTCGCAGAATGGCATCTTTCCATAACCACACGGATTCAATAGAATCAAACGATATCGATTCTGGTGCACCATGTCGATTGTTGGCTTCTGAACCATGACAGCCATTGCAATGCTGCCGTAAGAAGGTCTCACCAAACTCAGCATAGGTAACCTCATCTTCTTCGGCACACCATTCTGGTGCTTCTGAACCACAACCAATTACACCAAATAAGATGATCCAACCCATACCCAAAGGGCTTATCTTGCATTCAAACGTCATACAGTCATCGTATCCAATTAAAATGAAATTTAAAAGTCGCCGAATCAAGTCAAATAGTTCCCATGCCAGTTCATTCAACAACTAATCCTGAATACCTCATACAACTGCAAAGAATTCCTCTGAAAATGTAGACAACCGTGACGAAATCAATGCTGAAGGATATATTGTCCCATTCACTTTTTATGGGTTCATCATATGTCTCGTGATCATGCATTGGATGCCACTCGAACATTTGCAATTTGGTTTATGATTGTATGTCATATAGCCCGATTAATATACAAAGAAGGCTATCAGCTGACAGATTCAGAGGGCATCTTTGCAAGAATGCGCCCATCGTTCAAAAGGGCAGACTTGGATGGTACAAATTCTTTGAACATAGAAGAGTTCTCAACTCTTTTTGAAACCACGTCTGAGAGTGTCATCTCGCCTCTATTTACAACCTATGATACAAATCAAGATCTGCTGTTGTCATTTAAAGAGTTAACGTCCGGGGCTACAAGGGTTGCACTTCGACCGTTTTACATGGACTTTTCGTTGGATATTGAGCCATTGTGTCAGGCTCTTTTCATGACTATGGTGGGTGTAAGCATGATTTATTCATTGAAACTCACTCGCAAACCAGAACTTTGGAACCGTAGACAACTTCGTAGGGCTGCAGAACTATATGCGATCGGATTTGTATTTTTCATCGTACAGTATGGCATCCAATGGCCTTGGATGGTTATCGGACACGGCATTCTAATTTCCATTTCTTCTGCGATTGTGCTGTCGATTCCTCTCGTTACGAGTGTTCGCCTTGCTTACCTGACCTTTTGCGGGCTGTGGACGACACTGCTGACGCTCAATATCTTAGACATCCGAATCGGGTTTATCAATGCGGGGAATGGTCCGTTTATGCCCCATGTCATCCTCACAGTATTCGGTGTCATAGCGGGTGGTATACTGATGGGCGAGAATCGAAATCGTCAGAAGTGGTTCGTTGGAGTGATGGCATTGTTCTTGATTGTCTCTTTATCTCAGCTTGATTTTTTGCAATACTTCACCTATCCGGAAGACACCAGTGCGCCGTATGGTCGAAGAGATTTCAAGTCTACGTACCACACCTTCGGGAGTAATGGATTAGAGCAAATCTGGGGACTTATTCAAGGCGAAAAGCTACGAGTCTCTGTCAAAACATACTACAACTATACCGCAACCTCAATCCCACTGCTGATGTCTCTATGTACTGGAGTATATCTATTCTTCAGATCATTGGGTCCATTGACAGAGAAGTTGTCCCCCCTTTGGGCTGTCGGTCGTCATAGTCTCGGAGTGTATGTCCTGCATCTAATATTGATTGCTCTATGCACGGTAATATTTGGGAGTATGAGACCGTTTGAAAATGGATTGGAGATCAACTCAGCGCTCGCTGTGATCGTATCGATTTGCTACGGTTATGCCCTGTTCAAAGAAAGGAATACCAGCACTACAAGGGTTGAGGAAAAGCCTGTAAACTCAACCGAGTGAAATATGTCGTTCCATCCCCCCATTTCTCCTCTCAGTCATGAACATCATGTGGCGTTCAATGATGAGGATTTTACACAGTATTACCGCTCCTCAACGGATGTATCAGCGCCTAGATCCAGAGCTCATAAAAGGACAATTCTCACAACATAATTTGCCCCGAAACCATCCGAAAAGATGGGCGAAAATCGTTAAATTATAGCCCCTTTTAAACGGAGAATATATGGCATCAACCTGGATTGAGACAAACACCTTTTACAACAAACTTCTATCCATCTGTTGGAAGTTTAAGCTTCCAGTTTTGTCGAAAAATGATCAACTGGATCTTTTTCCAAAACTAGTACGAACAATAGGACATTCAGATTTCATGGACCAAATGACTCAATATATTGAAGAGTTGTCCCTACCAGAAGAAGATCGTGATGGATATGATGATATTCGAGTCAGAATGGGTGAATGGTACTCCGCCCCATCAAGCTGTCAACCATTCTTGGCAGAATATTTAGCAGACTGGACTCAAAGACAATCTATTTTGCCGGATACCTTTTTTGTCCAGCGAAAGATTATTGAATCGATTCAATTCATTCGAAATTCAGACGGATCAGTAGAGGTCGAAATCCATAATCAGGGGGACAAATGGCCAATCAATCGTACGTTC
>CAJWHX010000377.1 GCA_913040875.1 uncultured Pseudomonadota bacterium
AAAAAAATTTAAATTCAATAAAATCGCCGCTATTGAATCGAAGTTGTCAGTATACCCACCAATTGCACGCACAGCCACAGCCCGCACTGCTGGAGTATCTGATGAGTTCTCCGCTATTTTCATCAGAGCAGAATTCACTGCGGGAGCTGGAACACCACCCAGATGATGAATCGCCTGCTGGCGACCATTTAGCGTTGTGTCTTGAATACGTTCGGCCGCCACTCGAGCTATCGCGTTGCGCTTTTCACCCTTCAAACCTTCTAAGACACCAATCCGAAATGCCTTAGTATCCGCATCAACAAGCCCTTCTTTCAAGCATTCTTTCGTTTGTTCTGGCTCAAAAATTCGAAGTTGCTCGGTGGCAAACTGTTGCAACTCTTCATCTCCAGAACGAAGTGCCGTACAGATCGTTTTGAGGTCTTTCTTCGGTACTGCAGTCTGAATGTCGGATTTGGTAATGGTATTGGGGTTGAGTTCCGGACCTGTACATGCCAAAAACATACTGGCTATCAATGCCGTCATGATCTCTCCTTACAATTGTGGATATCGGGGGCAGTTTTGGAAAATATCATAGCCGAATCGGAGATAAATAACCAATACAAAGCGAAGGAACACTAATTTTCAGTCTCTGCAACGATCTACCTAGCACTTCGAACCAAACGGAACCCAATGTGTTCAGCGCCCAAGTTTTTGGGGAAGTCAACCCCGTTTTCACGCAACGCAACCTGTGCGATGGATGTAAACCCACCCCCGCGCACTCTTCGAAGTTTCGGTCTATCGAAAGTATCCCAACACCATTCCCATACATTTCCAGTGACGTCACACAATTGGTATCCGTTGCGCTGCAACTCACACACGGGATGTCGCTCTACATCAGAGTTGTCTCGCACCCATCCCACTTCGGAAGTGGTTTCTGAGTCCGCATACGGCATCACAGGATTTAGACTGGAAAAGGTCATCCATTCTTCATCTGTGGGCAATCGATAGCCTGTACAATCCTGTTCCATTTGAACGGACCCTGTAGTTTCTTCTTTGCGATAACACTGAGAAAGTCCTTCAAGCATACTCATCTGGTTGGCAAACTCTAAAGCTTGCAGCCAATTGATATTGCTCTTTGGACATTCTGCACCACAGACATCGTCACGCTCCTCTCCTTTTATCTGCTGCCATAGTCCAACCGTGACCTCAGACTCTCCAACCAACAAATCGTCTACTGGATGCATCTTGTAGCCTAGGAGCCCTGGACAGGACCAGTTGGATCTATGGGTTAGTTCACCAAACCCTATCTCCCCGACAATTACAGCATTCGTGAGGACGCATTGCCGCTCACCATACCATAACTGAAGTTGATGTGTCTTGCGCATCGAAACGGCTTCAACACTCCAGAGATTGAAATCGCGATTGACCACCGTTTGTCCATCCATTGTCAGCACAAAAGACTCTCCCACCGGCAAATCCTCCACACCAACCACCACATCTCTGGTGCAGCCTAACAGTCCAATCAAGATTACAAAATGCATTGTGTCTCCTACATCTTAGGGCACTGTATCACATCGACAACACAGATAAAAGCCGATATAAGTTGTGTATGAACGTGTATTTGGAATTTCTTGGATGTCGACTCAACGAAGCCGAACAGGCTTCTTGGCAGCGACAGTTCACTGCTATGGGACATAAGGTCGTGCAATCTCCGACGGATGCGCATGTTATGGCCGTGAATACTTGTGCGGTCACCAACGAAGCCTCTAGAAAATCAAAGAAACGACTCCGAGATTTACACAAAGGGAATCCAAGTGCCAAAGTCGTGGCCACTGGGTGCTTCGCCACTCTGGCGAAAGACACCATCAAAGAGCAATTGCATGTCGACATGGTAGTTTCCAATGGTGATAAAGCCACGATGGCAAAACAGATCATTGACACGTGGAATGATGACATGCCAAGACTCGCTGAATCTTCGGAGGCGCAGCCGGCCTTTGCACAAACGCGAACTCGAGCGTTCGTCAAGGTTCAAGATGGCTGTCACAACCGTTGCTCTTTTTGTATTGTCAGCACTGCTAGAGGTTCTGAGCGCTCTATTCCCATACAAGATGTGGTTAAAGACATTCAAGGTCTACATCGAGATGGGTATCAAGAAGTTGTATTGGCCGGTGTTCATTTGGGTGGATATGGCTCCGACACGGGAGAAAATCTGCGTTCGTTGATTGAGGCCATTCTAAAAGATACGGATGTCCCTCGCATACGGATTGGTTCTCTGGAACCTTGGGATTTCCCCGATAAGTTCATTGAACTCTGGAGCAATCCTCGCATGTGTCCACACTTGCATTTGCCGTTGCAGTCAGGTTCTAACAAAGTCCTCCGGCGCATGATTCGACGCTGTTCTGTTGAAAGCTATGAAGCATTGGTGACCCAAGCGCGAGAGCAAAACCCATTGTTCAACATCACCTCTGATCTCATCGTTGGATTTCCCGGAGAAACTGAACAGGAATTCCTTGAAACCGTAGAGACCGTAGAAAGAATTGGATTTGGAGACATGCATCTATTTTCCTACTCCGATCGCAGTGGTACTCCGGCGTCTAGAATGTCGAAAAAAATCCCCAAAAAGGTCGCTCGAGAAAGAATCCAGCGAATCAAACCCATTGTAACAGCAGCCAGATCCGCTCTATTACAGAAACACATTGGGCAATCAGAGTCTGTACTATGGGAGCGAGACACCAAACACATCGAGGTCGATGGAGTCCCCAGATTACTTTGGAGTGGATACACTCGCAACTACATCCGTGTACGAGCACATACGCCACTTAATCAAGCATTGTTCAATCAGATAACCCCCATTGAAGTGGTCGAAACCAGTGCAGATGGTTCTCTGGTGGCAAGTCTGTCTGACCGCTGACAGAAGATTCATTTGCAACTTGCGGCACCTACCTTGAAACTATGTTATCATGTGGTGTACATTTGAGGACAGATCATGCATTCCATTCATCCCCCTACATCCCTGTTTACTCCATCTCCCGTTCGTATCGTGGATGTCACGGCACGGGACGGTTTACAAAATGAAAAAGATATCGTTCCAACAGAAACTAAAATCCAATTAATTGAACGGCTTGTAAAAGCAGGACATAAAGATATTGAAGTTACAAGTCTGGTGCGCCCGTCCTGGATCCCTCAGCTGGCAGACGCTGAGCAAATATTGCAACACTTGCCACAAGCTGACGATGTTCGATTTTGGGCCCTCATTCCGAACCGTAAAGGAATGGAACGAGCACTGAATGTTGGTGTAAGCCACGTTGCAACGTTCATGTCTGCATCGCAAACACACAACCGAAAGAACCTCAATCGCACTCAACTGGAAAGCCTTGAAAACATCCGTATTGTCACTGAGATGGCACTGGATGAAAGGGCCACTGTTCGGGCTTATCTGTCAACGGTATTTGGATGTCCATACGAA
>CAJWHX010000378.1 GCA_913040875.1 uncultured Pseudomonadota bacterium
TGCAGTGGACAAAACACCCGCCGATGGAGTTACGGGAATGAATACGATTCAAAGCGCTGTCACCATGCCAGTCAACAGTATGAAGGTGGCGCATTGCCAGCAGGACACTTCTCCGATTGCCAAACCCCAGATGGAGTATTTGATATGACTGGAAACCTATGGGAATGGAACGCTTCAGGTGTTCTACGTGGGGGAAACTGGAACTTTTCAGAGGGATTGGGACAGTGTCGTTCAATGGCAAGACCAGCCCCACACATCCACAATGATGAAATTGGACTCCGGTGTTGTGCTACTATAAAAGAAGCACAAGCACTACTGAACCGCTCGGAGAACTCACCATGATCTTTTCTGCATCTTTCATCCCCTTCCAGGTACTGCTCATCGGATGTACTGACGAACCCGAATACGACTTGTCACAAATACCTGTCGCTGAAGAAGCGCCTGTACCCACGGAGGACAACAAAACCCCACCCAAAGGACCCGACAATCGATCGGTCGAAGAAGCCCCACTTGGCGACGAGGTTGAAGATATAGCCAACAATCAGTGTGCTCCCCCCTATGAACAAACTACGGCACTCACACCTGAAAACTCAGTGACGGCTTCCATCTCTCTAGATTCCAAAGCGCTGGGCGAGGATCTAATGATCGATTTTATTCAAAGCGAACACGGTGAACTGAAATATGGCGTGACGTGTCGAGGTACAGAATTCTCCTTTCAAATCCCAAAGATGATGGGAAGCGTTCGCGTCGCCGTGTTCATAGATAAAGACCGTAATGGACCATCAAAAGAAGATATCCAAGGGGTTACTGATTCCTTCACGGTCACAGATCAGCCTATCACCATTCCACCCGTTGAGTGGAGTACAGATCCGCTCAGTTATTACAATTTTGATTCAAAAGAAAACCCACCTACAAACCCTATTAACGACGGACTGTCCGGAGAAGTAGAGTGAGGCTCCTCTCTCTTTTGATCGGGTGCAACTCTCCTGCTACTGACGCTGTCACTCCTTCGACTGGGCATCTGGATAGAATTGAGTTGACTCCAGAGTGGACCCCTGAAGATCTACTGGTGCATATGGATTTATTGATGACTTATGGGCTTCCCAATCCCTACCCCATCATCAACCGGTACATGGAACTCTATGACGAAGGTGGTACCGAAGCATGTCCGGGTACAAACTACAATTTTGATGGAGCAGATGTCGACAATGCAGGATGTGAAACAGAAGCCGGTTACTTCTACGCTGGCTTAGGAGAACTTCGAGAGAGTAACGAAGGATTCGACCTGCAATGTGATTGCCGTATCGTCACACCTGATGGACGAATGATACGCGGTGCAGGAAATATAGGTCTTTTCAATGACGATGGATTTCTCATATTGGATATTCGAGGCTCATTCTTAGAAATCAAAAGTGAATATGAGGGCACTTGGCTCGAAGAACTCCCCAGTACCAGTCTAACTTTAAGCAAACACAGTGGTGAAACCTTTATTTCTGGTGGATACACCATCAACGGTATTTCTATTTACATGGAAGATTATATGTTGGGGGCTTGCACTCGTCGAGATGGTACCATTTTTATGAGAGACCCTAGTGGTGGATGGTGGACGTGGACTACTCAAGGCTCTTGTACGGAAGGCACACTCGCTTTTCAAGAATCTGACTATGGGATATGGTCTTGGAATAGTGAACAGCTAGACGAGGCTGTACAAGATATCTGGGATATGCAATGATATTCTTGATGCTGTCCTGTGCAACATCTGATCCTGAGAGCGCTCCGCAATACCTAAGCAACCCACGTTTACTCAGACGAATGTCCTTGGATGTTCGAGGTACACTTCCAACTTTGAGCGAATACGAGTCTGTCCAGCAACCAAATGTCGACTGGGATTCTGTGGTTGATGTATTGCTGGATAGCCCAGAATATGAAGAGCATCTGGTACACAGATTTGGGGACATCTGGCACACTCGAGTGGATCAGTTTGATATCGTATCCGATGACTTCAATCTAGATGCTTATGTATGGTGGTTTCCATTCTCTCGGACAGTTGGTGAAGAGCCTCTGCGATTGATGGCACACATCGCAGCAAATGATTTACCGTGGACGGAGATTGTCACTTCAGATACCGTTTTGGCAAATGACTTACTCGCAACCATCTTTCCAATCGAATACTTAGATGGAACTTCACCAGACGAACTCAGCACAGAAAACTTATCAAACTGGCGAGAGGCTCGGTATACAGACGGTCGACCACCGGTTGGTATCTTAAGTACAAACGGACTCTGGTGGCGCTATCCAACAGACTCCTTCAACATGAATCGAACTCGTGCAGCGATGCTCACCAAAATGTTGCTCTGCGATGATTACCTTGCTCGACCCATTGATTTTTCGGCAAGTGATGACATCTTAGAGAATACAGAAACCGCTATCAAAGAAGACCCTAGTTGTCTAACTTGTCATGCCTCTCTCGATCCATTGTCATCTGCGATGTTCGGTTTCTGGTGGGTCGAGCGATACAATCCACTGGAAGCAACCTACTATCATCCTGAGAGAGAACTAATGGGAATGGAGATGATGGGTGTCGAGCCTTCGTGGTTTGGACAACCCGTACTTGGGTTTGCAGAAGTCGGAGAGCTTATCGCACAAGACATTCGATTTTCACAGTGTACGATTACACAAGCCTTAGAAATGCTGTACCAGCGTAAAACAAAGGCTACAGATTTCCCTCAAGTTAGCAGTATTCAAGAGACCTTTGAAACTGAATATAGTTACAAATCCATTTGGAAGGCAGTCCTACTATCTGATGAATACCGCACGGAATCTGCCGGCTCAGGTAGCAATGTCCAAGGATATAGGATGCTGAGTCCGTATCAAATGGAACACAGTTTGCGAACCCTGACCACGTATACTTGGAGCAGTGGCGGTTTTGAGTTGATGGATATTGACTATCGAACGATGGCCGGTGGGATCGATGGCTATCAAACATTTGAGCAGCAATATTACCCCAATCTGTCCTCAACTGTCGTATTAGAACGACTCGCCCAAGCCCATTCAGCTGCAGCCGTTCAACGGGGTGTCTCGGATTTCGATTTTAAAGTTGATTTCCAACATCCTGACTTTTACGAACAGCTAAGTCAAATGCGTCTCTTGCTACACGGTGAAGTGGCTGATGACGTCTGGACTGGGGAGACCTTACAACTTTGGATTCAAGTATTCGATGCTTCGAATCAAAATGCAGAAATGGCTTGGGAGGTTGTCCTGGGCGCCCTCATTCAAGATGTCGACTTTGTGAGGTACTAATGAATCTAAAACAGAATCATTATCATCATCAGTATCGGCGTTATTACCAATACCATCATTATCAAAGGGATCTTGGGTATTTCCAACACAGTCATTATTTTGTTTAACTTTGCAGTTAATATTAAATGG
>CAJWHX010000379.1 GCA_913040875.1 uncultured Pseudomonadota bacterium
TGTTTATCTTCATTAATCGGGAGCATTCGATGCAGATCGACTACCGGAATCGCCTCTGTAAACACTTTATCGATTGGATTACCAATCGTAGTAACCAACCTACGTGCACACGGATTTAGAATTCTCAGAATCCCCTTTGTATCAACGACCACTATTCCAAATGGTGAACCGTCAAGTAGTTGTTCTAAAAGACCATTCATATATACAGTCTCGGAACAAATCTATATATATTGAGCACAGTCAGCTGTCCTGGCTTCGTGAGAAACGATATCCCGCCCCGCGTACTGTTTGAATAAAAGGTGCTAAGTGACTCATCTTTTGTCGTAAGCGCTTGATATGCGTATCTACCGTTCGCGTATTGAGGTTCGGTGGAAGTTCCCACACCTCTTGTAACAACTCGCCCCTAGAACACAATTGATCCTGCTTACGAAGGAGATGTGTCAGGAGTTTATACTCTGTAATGGTCATCTTAATCTCTTGATCATCAATCCAAACTCGGTGTTGAGTGGCGTCCAATCTCAACCCTTCAAAATCAAATATCTCTTGACTATCCTTCGGCTTTAAGATTCGCTTCATTCGTTTGGCTGCAGCCTTTATCCGAAGAACCAGTTCTTCAGATTGAAAAGGTTTTACCATATAATCATCGGCCCCAACAGTAAACCCTGTCAGCTTGTTGTCATCATCTCCAAGCGCTGTCACCATTATGACATAGAGGTCCTCGGTATCAGGATTGGACCGCAATTGCTGACAAACTTCAAGTCCACTAATCCCAGGAAGCATGAGATCCAGTGTGATGACCAAAGGCTGTATTTCTGCAGCTTTAAGTAGCCCTTCCTCACCAGTTTCGACAGCAACCACATCAAACCCTTGCCGCTTCAACGTCATCGAGATGAGCATTCGAATGTCCAAATCGTCTTCAATAACCAGAATTGTATCTTTTTTCTCAGCTGTCTCCATGATTTACTCCATTGTTAGACGTTCATACTTTACCAAACTCTCTATCGAATGTATACAATTAAGAATCTTCTTCAGAATCCCAATCAACATTTGTATGCTGTGTGTGCTGAATCAGGTCCGCATCTGACTGCCACAGACCTTGCATGAAATCAGAATAAGAAAGTTCGTCTGTTGTTTGAGAGGCCTGACCTTTTGACTGACGCTTAAAGGTATCCGTGACAGTTCTAGAGAGATCCATGTTCATCTGCTTTCCACGAAACTGAATCGCTTTTAAGGCTTGGTCTTCAAGAATCCTCAATCGCTTGGCGGAAAATCCAAACTGCTGCGCCAATCTACTGATGCGTCGAGCCTGCTCTATCGGGTAGCGTCCACTCAATACCGAAACCGTTACCGCCGCTTTCAATACGATCTCTGAATGGCGCCACAAAGCGTCTAAATGGGCCCGCTCTTGAACATCCTTCAGGTCGGGAAACAAATGACTGATATACTGAGCCTCCATCGTACTGGGACGACCATTGTCCGACACCACTTCCACCAACAAATGATGAAAACAAGCAATCTGCTCTGTACTCAGTTTCGCCTGTGCGATTTCTTCTTGCAACATACCTTTGATACTCCATTTGCAGGAATGCACACAAAATAATGTTACATCCTACATACAGTTCACTTCCAGTGTAACCGATTGTATTGCTGAGCGTAGATTTTCCACAGATTGGAAAATTCATATAGAAGTGATACAGAAGTGGTATTATTTAGACCAATTCAAATCCCCCTACTCTTCTGAGCTTTCACCACGATGGAGTTTTTTCATGAATATCTTGCGGATATCTCTGTATACAATGTTGCTTGCCTCACCCATTCCATCGCTTTTGCTACCCGTTTCCGTCGCTCAGGCAGAAACACCTGTATTTGTTGGTGGGTTGCAAGACTTACTACCAGGCGAACCTTCCATTGCAGATGGTAGCACTCAAGCGACGTATTATTTCGTCTTACTGAATGCAGATGGGTCTCCAATGGAAGGGGTCAGTGGAAAAACCAGCCTCAATGGCGCAAAAGGAACGCTAAAATCTGAAGGGAAGGGACTCTACTCAACCATCCTGACGCCGGAAAGCATTGACTCCGCGACCAATGATTTTGTACAAATCAATGCACGCACCGCCGATAGGAAAGCCATCAAAAAGAGCTTCCCTGTCCGATTGATCCCAAAGGCGTCCGGAGTCGTTACCATGACAGCCTCTCCAGATGAGATCACACTCGGACAGGATGACTTTGTCACCATCAATATCCAGGCTCCCAAAGAGTTTGCAAGCGACATGTTCGACCTGAGCGTTTCAACAGGAACAGTTGAAAATCTCATCTCTCTCGGGAATGGACAGTTTTCCGCGCGATACAGTCCACCAACGAGAAAGACATATCCTCACGTCGCTGTATTCACTCTAGCCAGTCTGACCCATCCAGAAATCCGTTCACATTTGGTTGTTAAGCAAAAGGGTAAAGCAAATTTCGCTGTTAACACCAACCCAAACAGCGCGGTCATCATTCGCATCGACGATAGAGACTTCGGTCCTGTACAAACAGACGCCAGTGGGAAAGCCTCCGTTCCAATCGTTGCCCCCCCAGGACAACCCGATGCCACTTTAATCGTCATATCAAATGAACAGCGTAAAGAGGAATTACTGGACCTTAGGATTCCCAGAAACGTACCACGTCTCAATATCGTTCCAACCCTCAAAGAAATGCCCGCAGACGGAAACACAAAACAGTCTTTGTATGTTTATGTTGCAACAGCAAAAGGAGCCTCCGATACGCAAGCGAACTTAAGCTGCCGCGCTGAGTTGGGGACATGTGGTACGGTACAATCTGTCGGAGATGGATTCTATTCTGTCGACTATACCCCTCCGCTTCTCAATAAACGAGCCCAAGAAACGATCCAATTTACTCTGGAAGATCCCTCTGGTGATATCACCGATAGTGAAACCATTGGTGTATTGCCTGTATTACCAAGTTCCATCGCATTAAAGGCTGCTGAAACAGTACTACCCAAAAATGTCCCCAGCTTTGGCCTCACAATGCAAGTCAAAGACAACGAAGGAAATGGTCTAGACAATCGAAATTTAATCGTCGTTGCCAATGGTGCAAAGTTGGTCAAATCTCCTGTTTCATTAGGCAGTGGAGACTATACGGTAAAGCTGTCTCCAACGAGTGACAGCCCCATTGAAGTCACCACTTCAATCAAAGGATCTGCAACTACCAATCCCGCTTTTGGCATCGGAATGCGTGCCAACAATGATAGGTTGAATAATGATGGTGTGTCTACCAGCCTACTTAGTTTCGCGGTATACGATCGATTTGGAACGCCAATCATCGGTCAGCTAATTGAGTTTGAACTAAATGGTGCAGGATCTTTACCAACCACGGCCAAAACCAATGCTGCCGGTCTTGCACAGGTAATGTACAC
>CAJWHX010000380.1 GCA_913040875.1 uncultured Pseudomonadota bacterium
TTCAATTTGGACATGTAGGACTCAACGTTGAGCCACTCCAAATGTTGCGGTAAGGTACGCTGAGAAACCTCATCCAGAAAGACATGTACGTGCTCTTGTCCGCCTGGCTCGATCGCACAAGCTTGATAGAAGCATTTCTCTACAGAAGCCCAATCAACCTCTTGTACTGCAGAAGACTGTCTCCAAGCCTCAAACAATTCAGTCGCAATCTTCTTGGTGTGAGTTGGGTGAACCACATCAGGCTTCTCCCAACTCTGGCTTACATAGTCGTGCAACTGTCCAAACATTTCGGTTTGCAACTGAGGAACAAAATCCACAAAATCCGTAAATGAACGCATCAGGTTCATATAGACCACCGGCAAAGATAGTGGATCGACTTCAATATGTTCCGCTGGTACAACATTGGGTACTCGTCCCGTCATCGCAAACCGAAGAGCCTCCATCCAATCTGAAAAACCACCAAACAAGTGTAACCTTGAGATCACAGAGGACCATTTGTCATGACTCGCAAGGTGCAATCCTGCAATGGAAGACGCAGATATACAGAATACACCAAACGTATCTTGGTTCATCTCTTGCAAGTACGATCTAAAAAATTGTGCCGACTCTTCCGTGTCGGTAAGTACCTGAGGAACCATCACAGATTCCATCATAGTTGGAAGCTCGGGTACCCCCACCACAGCACCAGAACCTGCGAGAACTTTACAAAAGCGATCAATTCTTTCATCGTCCAAACCATCCGGATGCAAGCCTGGCAGTACCATCACAGCACCATTCTGGTCTGAACCCGTATAGACTCGAAAACGAAAATGACTCGATTTCGTCGACACTGTAAACTCTTCACTGATGATGCGCTTTGGTGCCTTCTGTTGATCACACCATGGTCCGAGCCACCAAAGCAATGTCTTCCAATTCACGCCTGTCCTCAAATTGCAATCAATCTACACTTGCAGATCTAGATCTGAATGAATACCGTACGAAGGCTAACACCCACAAGAGAATTCAACATGCCTTTTGATGGAAAACAAAATCTGATCATTCTACCCACCTACAATGAACGTCGAAATATTGAAGGCATTGTGTCTGCAATTTTTGATGTGCTTTCTGATACACACATTTTGATCGTGGATGATAGTAGCCCAGATGGGACTGGTCGATTGGCAGCAGCCATGGCTGAAAACGAACCAAGACTTTTTGTGCTCCATCGTACCAAAGACAGAGGCCTCGGTCCTGCTTATATCGATGGGTTTCGCTGGGCCATCGCTCAACAATATCACAGTGTATTTGAAATGGATGCCGACTTTAGTCATCAACCCAAATACCTCCCTCAATTTTTGCAAGCACTTGAGAATGCAGACATCGTATTGGGGTGTCGATACATGCCCGAAGGCGGAGTAGAAGGATGGGCTCAGCACAGACAGTGGCTCAGTAAAGCAGGAAATCTATACGCCAAAAGCCTACTCAATTTATCGTATCGAGATTTGACAGGTGGATTCAAATGCTTTCGTAGAACGGCTCTAGAGTCATTGGACCTAGGTTCGATTCAGTCCACTGGCTACAATTTCCAAGTCGAAGTCACCCATCAAGCGCATAATCTAGGCCTTCGTATCACGGAAGTTCCCATCGTCTTTATCGAACGAGAAGAAGGCGTTTCCAAAATGAGTTGGGGAATATGCTGGGAAGCCATCACAGGCATGTGGAGTCTTCGGCAAAAATAACGCCCCAATGAAAAATTAAGACAAGGCATACAGACTTGTCGACAGAAATGTATCCACTGCGTTACATTCAGAACAAATCCCAGATGAAGTTATGCAAACAATTATCGTCGAATCCCTCTCCAAAGCATACGGTCAGCACAACGCTGTCCAAGATATTAGTTTCACCATTGACAAAGGTGAGGTCGTTGGGTTTTTAGGACCAAATGGGGCAGGAAAATCCACTACGTTGAAAATACTCACCGGATTTCTCGCCCCCAGTTCAGGCGCCACGTTCATCAACGGAATCAACGTTCTAGAATCCCCTATCCAGGCACAGCAACAGCTGGGGTATCTACCCGAAAATGCCCCTTTATACCCTGACATGACGGTGTATGACTATTTAAAGTACATTGCCAAAATTCGCGGTATGGGAAGGTCCGAACAAGAACACGCCATTGAGAAAATCAGCACACAATGTCAAATTACAGATCGATGGCATCAACCCATCGGAGAGCTCTCTAAGGGATATAGGCAGCGTGTGGGACTTGCCCAAGCACTTATCCACAATCCCCCGATTGTGATCTTAGATGAACCGACCACTGGGCTGGACCCCAACCAGATTGTAGAGATGCGTACCCTCATTCGAGAAATTGGTAAAACAAAGACGGTCATCTTGAGCACCCATATCTTATCGGAGGTTCAAGTCACCTGTGACCGCGTGTTGATCATCGATAAAGGACAGCTCGTGGCAGATGGTACTGTAGAGGATGTCATCGCACAATCGCAGAGTCATTTGCATTGGAAGATGGTGCTGTCACAGGACAAAATTCAGATCACATCCAATCAAATTCAACAACTACTGGTCAATATAGAAGGGGTTGAACAGTGCATAGAACTAAACAACATACCTGATGGCGAACTTGGATTCACCCTCGTTTGCAAAGGAGATGTACGATCCCAGTTGTTTACAACTGTTGTACAACAGGGACTCATCTTATTGGAACTCAGTCCATACAAAGACGATTTAGAATCTGTCTTCCACCGTCTTACCGAAGGTGAGTAAATGGCGTTCATCATTGGAACCGCTGGCCATATCGATCATGGAAAGACCTCACTGGTTCGCTCTTTAACGGGTGTGGATTTGGATAGCACCCCTGAGGAAAAGGAACGTGGCATCACGATTGCATTGGGGTTTACCAGCATGATGATCGATGAAGTCGAGTATTCATTTGTCGATGTACCCGGTCATGAACGATTGATCAGAACAATGATCGCTGGTGCAACAGGACTGGATGCCGTAATGCTCTGTGTATCTGCAACTGACTCGGTCATGCCACAAACGATAGAACACCTCAACATATTAAACTTGTTGAATATCGAAGCTGGACTAATCGCCATTACAATGTGTGACTTAGCGGATGAGGAAGATATTGAACTCATCACAGAAGAGATTGAAGAGATGGTTGTCGGAACATTTTTAGAATCCGCACCGATCATTCACACCAGTGCTGACGGAAATAACTTTGGTCAAAACTCTATACGCAATCACCTGCAAAGCTTATATAACTCTAGGACTGCAACGTTCGACTCACGCCCCTTTCGGCTCCCTATAGACAGAGTGTTCACTCAGAAGGGATTCGGTACCATTGTGACTGGAACGGCTCGTGGAATCAGCATCAGCAATGGGAGCACTGTACA
>CAJWHX010000381.1 GCA_913040875.1 uncultured Pseudomonadota bacterium
CCAATGGGGTTACGCTTTGTGTGTCGCATTCAAAGGATGCACCACTGAATCCGCAGGAGATGGGACCACTGGCACCATAATCATTGGCTTCAATGTTGAAAGAACCATCGAATCCGTCTACCGAGAAACTTTCCGGAAGAAGAGATTCAGAACCAATTCCAAAGAATTGACGAAGGGCTGAATCCCAATCACAAGTATCTTCGATCATGACCGCTTCTGTTACATACCATGTATTGCTCTCCAAGACATACGTTGAAGTCCCGCCGTTTTGACCATTGTCCGAACCAGTTTCATCTGGAGAGTCATCTGAGTTGCCAGAAGTGCCTGAGTCATCTGAGGAACTAGAATCCTCCGGAGTGGTTTCCTCTAGCGTGTCTTCTGGAGACGTAGACTCGTCAGATTCCACATCTTTATCTAAAGTCGACTCGGTGATGGTAGGGTTGGCACAAGCAAAAAGTGCAACTGGAAGTAGGGTAAAGTGTGGTTTCATTGTCTTCTCCTCAGAATGTTTTCGAGCAAGTAGCCCAAAAATTATGGAGAGCAAATTTTATTTATTACTTTTGTTATTTTTAAATAAAGATGGACGTAATTTTGCAACAAAGCAGGCGTTGTTGTATACAATTTATTGGTATCTTGTCCATGAACGATCCTAGAATGTGACCTGAATAGGGAGACTCTTGCGGACCTGTTATTGCATCGCTCTATCAACCCGTGTTTGACCAGCTGCGATAGGGTCACTCTGCCAGTTCTTGGTCTAGCCACGCCGTTCGATTGAGCAGCCATTCCTTGAGGTATTCGATTTCTTCCTCGTACGAGCCTCTTTCCTCAGCTGCGAAATCATTTGGCCATACATATTCTCCGAGCACTGGCCATCGGTCAAAATTTCTGACTTGTGCTTCCTGTAACAGCGCGGTTGTGGCGTCTATATCAGCGATCAACTGCGCATCAGACCAAGGCCCAGAACGATGCTCTGTCCATCGTCGCGAGAGACGCTGAGTGAAACTCGGATCACTCAGTAACTCTGCATACCAGTGAAACCCATTGGGATTGTCTGCAGGAAACTCAGAGTTTTCGTAATGCCAGCCTTCTGTTTCCCACGATTCAAAATAATCTGCATTTCCTAAGGAACCGTTGAAATCCCATACGGGACCCATGGTCAATAGACCTTCTCGTGGTTTGTGCATATAGGTTGACAGTACATAGCCATCTACATTTCGACTGAGTTCAATCATGAGTAGATAATCGGCAAAACTGTCTAAATCTGCAAAGGAGGCTGCATCGATATTGTCATCGATGAGACTTTCTTCAAACTGATTGAGATAACTCTCAATCCAGTCACGTTGTGGGTCTGTGACCTTTTCTGGCTTGGGGTATTCTAGCAGTAGCTCATCTTCAAAGAGTTCAGTGACGATGGGTTCTTGTTCAATCCAGTCACGTCGAAGAACATAGCCGCCAGTGACTTCGGGGACTGTGTTGTCAGCATCGCTCATTTTGTCAATGTCAATGCGATTGGCATCTCGCTTCACCTTCTCCATGAAAACATAGACCCCTCGATAATCTTCGGGACCAATTTCTCCGCCTTGATCTTCCATATAGACTTCGACGAAATGGGTTCTCGACGCATATCGACCGATAGCCCGACTCCACGTGTACATCAAATGATTCCTCATTAGAGTCTTGTCGGAATATGGTGCGTGCAACACCCAGTCTTCCTCTTCTGGTAAACCAAAAGGAGAGATGTCCAAATCTTCACCGAATTCATCTCGAGTTTCCAGCGCATATTGTTTTTTCTCGTAATCGGCAGTACTGTTCCCACGAATGTGCATCGCGCCTTTACCACTCCAGCTTACAGTTCCATCCAGTTCTGCAGGTTGATCTGCAGTACCATGAATTAGCTCCAGTTCAACATTTACCCAGGACCTGTCCTCGATACGGTCATCAATTACGACCCCTTTCGTGTCGATCCGCACAATGCTCACTGCCGTCTGTTTGGCATCGATAGCATCCTTATCCTTTCGACACGCAGTCCCAAAACCAAGCAACGACAAAAGTATAATATTCATAGGGACTCCGACAAGGTTGGTTAAGACTGTTCAATGCGATCCACTTTCGATTCAATCGAGGTCGGGGCCTTTTGAACGGTGTATTACATCAATAGCGTAGCATATGGGTGCTGTGTTTTCATTTGTGTGTAAACGGATCATCAGTCTACGAGGTTCAAGTGATTCAGCATGTGAGAGATTGATTTGCCTTTCGTTTCTAGAAATCAAATTTGGTGTAGTATGATGATGTAGGGAGTTTCAACCGGTTGCAGACGGTTGATTTTAGTCCCTTGGATCCACAAAACAAATAAGGAGAGTTTATGATTTGGATTGTACTGTGTTGGTTTGGTTGTTCAGAACCGGATGTAGAAGTGGAACTGGAATGCATCACCTTTTATGATACATGCAACGCCGGTTGCGACTTGCAGTGTGGGTCTACACTGGAAAAGGAGGCCATTGAGCAAGAGGGGATTTGTGATCTGGGGTGCATCGAAGACTCAGGTTTTGTTCCTGATGAATGTGTTTTGGTCGATGATGCGTGTCAATGGGCAACTGATTAACCAAGTCGGATTGACAGAGTATAATGAGCTATCGTCGGAGGATAGGTGTATATATATATGTTTCTAGGGTTTCAGGGCTGTCACCCATTTCAGAGTGAAAAGGTACCAGAAGATTCCAGTACAGTCTCTACAGAAGATACGGCTTTAGAATCTGACACACAAGTTGATGAACCCTGGGTGACACCAGATTGTCCTGATAGCATGCGAGTCATATTCACCGAGCATGCAGAGTATTTTCCAGCGTCTGGGAGTGAGGGGTACTCTTTTCCAACGGATGAAGTTTTGACCTATATGCTGGGATCCTTTGATGCCGCGAGTTCTGGACAATATGCCGCCGCACACGATTTTGCACGAAGTGCAGAGTATACCTTTTGTCAAGGTATTGGTACAGATGCGGGTACATTGCTTTGGTATCCATCAGAATTGGGTACAGGCCGAGCGTTGATAGCCATGATCGCATCTCCCAACGGTAAGATGATTCTTGAAGCGCCTCATCCAAAGTATGATCGAATAACGATGACTCAGACGATGGACTTCTTTGATTCGTTGCCAGCTCAAGCGATGATCATCAGTGGCACTCATCGCTGTGCAGCATCAGAACTGTCTGGCTGCTCTGGTACCACTTCCTCTTGTGGGGACTCGCAAGGATATACGATTTCAGATCCTGCCCACAATACTCGAAGCGTCTTCCATTTGGCTC
>CAJWHX010000382.1 GCA_913040875.1 uncultured Pseudomonadota bacterium
AAAAGGTTGTCCCAAGAAGCATCCTGTAAACTCCAGTTAACATTCCTAGCTACTTCTTCGTGCTCCTCTGCTACCTTGTTATACTTCAGATTAAGCTCGTATACCTTCTGTAATGTATCTTCGGAGACTTCAAAATCTTTTAGGTACTCCGAGATTAGCTTTTCTTGCACAGTGATGTCACGAAGATTCTCTGATCCAAAAAACTGATCTACTTGTTCAAATGCAGTGACCACTGTAGTTCCATCAGCATAGGACAAGCCATCTGCTCCAAACCAAGGTTTGGCAGCCTCAAAGTCATAAAAGTCAATATCTGGATAAGACACTTCCTTTTCGGGTTCCTCACAAGAAAACAACATCAACGTCATGAAACCAAACATACAACCTCGTTAGAATAGGGTTATCTATACATTATCATACTCAAAATAATGTAGAGTACAAACTGGAAATGCGCAACCAATTAGTCTCGAATCGTAAAGTTGAAGGATATCTTGTATGAGTCACATCGACGACCATCGAACTGCCGTTCAATCAGGACAATATGGATACATTGATTCCAGTACGGGACTCTTCGTGATGACGGAGAATTATTTACGAGAACGCGGACGATGTTGCGGAAATGGATGTCGGCATTGTCCATTTGGTAGAAGCCTACCTGAAGGAGCAACAGTCGACTCCAACCAACTCATTCTTCCATCTGACATGAATACCCTGCCAAAAGAATGCGTCACCTTATTTTGGAGTGGTGGCAAAGATTCATACCTTGCGTACCTTCTGTTGGTTGAGAGCGGACACACCATATTGCTGTGCACCACATATGCCAATGGTATGGTTGGGCATCAAGAAATCCCTGTCGAACGAATCATTAATCAGGCCAAATATTTGAATGTGCCATTGCTGTTGATCGCCCTGAAAAGTGATGAACGCTATGAGCACCGTGTTTCAAATGCCCTCATTGAACATTCCATACACACCCTAGCCTTCGGAGATTTACATCTTGAGGAAATACGGGACTGGCGAGTCAAATTCTTTAAGAACTATAGACTCTTATTTCCAATCTGGAAAGTACCCTATGCTGAACTCCTCAATAGACTGTGGACTTCACCCGGAAAACCAGTTGTCAGTGCGGTCGGTGACCACTTGCCGAAACACATTGTGATTGAGATCGGTGAACCATACTCTCCAACTTTTGTGAACAGAATTGCTCAATATGACATCGACTCAATGGGTGAAAATGGGGAGTTCCATACGGAAATCACATTCAACTGACGATATAAAGTGTATTCTTAGCCACCGTTGTCCAGCTGAGCTTTGGAGTTATCTCTTGAAACGTCAATCTAAATCCGACCCTTGATTGGACATAGACAATCCAATCTTTGCGACTACCAGATTGTGGTCTGATAGAGTCGTTGACTCCGTCCAATATTCCTCAAAAGTCAGTCCGTCTCCAATCAAAACCCAATCCAAACGTCGATGGAGCCTGGGAAAACTGACCAGTGATTGCATTGGTTCGTAGGGTCTTAGCCCCAATTTGGTACAATACCCCTCAAGTTCGGACCCCCACTCCACATTAAAGTCCCCCATCACAATGACGGGTACATCCAATGACTTGAGAACGGTATGCAATGCATCGACTTGACGAGCTCGGACATGGGCTTTTCGAGGGTCCAAATGTATGGATACAACCACGACGTCTTGTTCATCGATGCCAATCTGACCAATGACAAAACCTTTTGGTGGAAGTGGAAAAGAGGAGCGATACCGGATGGACTGTGCGTCATGAATAGCACGCTCACTGATCAGACTTGTTCCATACTCCAGTCGCGATTTTTGTGAATGAAAACCAATCAATGTGTGGTCCATCTTTAACCGCTGCGACAAAGAGTGTACCTGATCTTGATTTCCCGACCACCACGCATCAGAATCTGATTCTTGAAGGGCGACCACATCTACATCATACGGCATCATTGATTCGGCAATCTTATCTAGATTGGATTGAACCTTAGCAGTAGACTGTAATACCTGATGCCGTCCGCTCCCACGTCCATGTCCAATATTTAACGTCGCAACCGTAAACTCAGTCGCAAATGAAAGGGAACAGAACACCCACCAAAGCATTTTACAACAACGATTCAGGTACAATTTTTGAGAAAAACGTTAAGATCCTACGCTTCAATCCAGCTTCCTTCTCATTCGATTTATCGGCAGGCCAAGCATTTCTTTCATCCATATCCGTTGCAAAATAAGCACTCATCTGGGCGGTAAATGCGGCATCTCTAACAACGACGAAGCTTTCGGTATTCAAATTGGCAGAACGAGGATCCATATTGAAGGTACCAACGACAGATATGGTATCATCGATGATCATTGACTTGGAGTGCAACCCCACTTCTGCATCCATCTTGTCTGGTATCCCGGTGCCGTTCAAAGCTTGTACATCTGGTGCATGTGGTTTCATTTCATACACTTCAACCCCCATTTCAAGCAACGTATTCCGAATACGCTTATAGCCTGCAAATGCGGGATAGTTATCGGTTGCAGCAAGGGAGTTGGTCAGAATCTTGATCTCGACCCCCTTTTCGATAGCAGCCTGTAAAGCCCCCAATCCAATCTCTGTCAAAATTAAATACGGCGTTTGAATCCAAATCCGTTTCTTCGCTTGACTCAACAAGTCCAACAATTCTCGCGTAGTGATACTACCGCCGCCAAGCCCTTCAGTCTCATTTTTCCACGGAGCATCCGAAACATATTGAACAGAATCAAGCCAAAGTAAACGCTCAGACTCAGCCGCATTAAGCAAAGTATTCGGCATCGCATCCAATTGCTGACGAAAGATTGGATTGAAGTTCTTGGGAGAGCAAGAAAAGTTTCTCAATTTTATCCAAGATTGCTGAGCCGTTTGTAAATCCCCGTCTGGTAGGAGTTCATTGATGATAACAGAATGGTTGTCCTTCCAGAAAAAGTCAAAACCAGCCTGAATTACAGAACTGGTACCACCAATCAAAAGGAGGTCCCGATCTCGAAAGTTGTAATCACTGTTTAAATCGTAGTATTCATCTCCGACATTTCTCCCACCAGTGACGACTACTTTACCATCGACAATCAAAGCCTTATGGTGCATCCGTTGGTTGATGCCATCAAAATCAGAGAGCAAATTGCGAGACTTCTCGGTCCAGTGCTTTCCGATATTAATGGTTGGGTTGTACACCTTCACCTCAACATTTGGATGAAAATTCAGATCTCGGAGCAACAACTCATCCCCATGAGCCAATAC
>CAJWHX010000383.1 GCA_913040875.1 uncultured Pseudomonadota bacterium
TGTCCCATGATGAGGTTGTGCACGGTAAAGGGTCGTTGATTCGAAAAATGCCAGGGGATGAATGGCAGAAGTTTGCCAATTGTCGTTTGCTATTTGCAATGATGATGGCTCAGCCGGGTAAGAAGATGATCTTCATGGGTATGGAGTTCGGACAGGATGCTGAGTGGAATCACGATGGGTTCTTACAGTGGGAGACCCTTGAAAACCCCTTGTCAGACGGTTTACAGCGTTGTTACGGGGCACTAAATGGTTTCTATCGTCGAGAGATTGCTCTTCATGATGATACTCCAACTGGGTTCATTGGTTCAGGTCATCGAGATGAACAGCAGTCGGTGTTGATGCTCATCCGTCAGCATGAAGGGGAGTGTATTGTCGGAGTGTTCAACTGTACAGAATCTCCAATTCAAGATTATGCAATTGGTGTTCCTTTCCAAGGTGAATGGTTTGAATGCTTTAATACAGACGACATAGAATATGGAGGGAGTGGGTTGGTCGCTCAGTTTTCAACCAACACAGTAGACGATGGAATGCATGGATTTGGTCAAAGTATCCGCATTGGTTTGCCACCACTTGGGGGAAGCTTTTGGAAATGGAGAGGTGCGTAATGACTCAATATGTCTGTATTCACGGTCACTTCTATCAACCACCTCGTGAAGACCCTCTCACCGGAAAAATACCCAATCAGCCGTCTGCAGCTCCCTTTGACAATTGGAACGATCGTATTTTGAAGGAATGCTACATGGCCAATACAGAGGTTGAAATTGTGGACCACAATGGAGAGGCTAAATTTCTCAACAATTATGACTTTCTGTCCTTCAACATTGGTCCGACGTTGTTTTCTTGGATGGAGGAGTTTCACCCGTTGACAACCGATCGCATCATTGGTTCTCACAATCGAAGTCTCGCTCGAACAGGTCATTCCAATATCATTGGCCAAGCCTATCACCATAGTATTTTACCTCTAGCGACTCGATACGATAAAGAAACAGAGATTCGCTGGGGAATAGCAGACTACAAGCATCGGTTTGGATGTCTACCCGAAGGGATGTGGCTGGCTGAAACGGCTGTTGATACTGAAACCTTAGAGGTGTTGTCAGAGTGTGGGATTCGTTTTGTAGTGTTGGCACCTAGGCAAGCCAAAGCCGTAGAACAGGATGATGGTTGGACAGCTGTCAACGACACAACCGTCGATACTTCTCAGCCATACCGGTGTGTGTTGCCGTCTTCGAAAGAGATTGCTTTGTTCTTTTATGAGCCACAGCTGGCTATGGATGTTGCTTTTCGAGGCGCACTCAACAATGGTGTCAACTTTGCCTCTACGATTGAGCAACGGGCACTTGACCTAGACAACGACCGATTGCTCCACTTTGCAACAGATGGAGAGTCCTATGGTCATCATCACAGACATGGTGAGGTGGCGCTTGGGTTTTGTCTCGATAGATTGGAGAGTTCAACGGTTGAAATTATAAATTACGGTGCCTATCTAGCCAAACATCCACCCACTCAACAGGCACAAATTGTAGAACGATCGTCATGGTCTTGCGTACATGGGGTTGGTCGTTGGTCCAATAATTGTGGATGTGTAATTGATCCAGCTATGAAAGGACAGCAAGAATGGCGAGTCGATTTAAGAGGCGTTTTGAATCGATTGGGGGATATTACCCGCACGTTATTTATGGAGAGATGTGTTCTTTTGCTGACAGACCCAATGGAGGTCCGTCATCGTTGGAAGGAAGCCGTATTGTCGAATACTGTTGAAGTACTTATACAAGAATTTACCTTACCACAGCTTGAAGTCACCGATGAGCACATTGAAACGATTCACTTTTGGATGGATCAGCAGGAATTGGCGCTCAAAATGTTCACTTCGTGTGGTTGGTTCTTCGACTCGTATACTGGTATTGAGGCTCAGCAAATCCTTGCCTATGCTCGCGAACTCATTAAGCATACGTCCAAACGAGTGGATTGGGAGTTCTCGAAGGCCATCTGGGATGACTTCACTGCCCTGTTGGTAGATTGAGAGCGCCTTCTGCAGATGGCTCTCATAGTCTGACAATCATGTCGCTTGTGTATTCAAAGAATTGTCTCAGGACAGTGTGAAATTGTAGTACAGTAGAAGCAATCATGGAGAAACAATGTTGTTCTGGTTAGCGCTCGCGTGTAATAAATCCCCCAAAGAGGTTGTCAAAAATCCGGGTGAAGGGCATCGATTTACGAAACACGCAGTGGACAGACTTGGTGAACCAAGAGACTCTGTGTGTAGAGGACTAGTCGTTCCCGAACAAGATCTGAAGGGGTGTGAGATGGTCGGACCTTATCAAGGCATCCTAGAGGGGACCGAGCTGTCAACGGGATTCGATATTGATAAGGCTGTGGAAGCGTGCCTAGGCGATCCAAAATGCTCAGGTATTACGACAGAGTGGTACGCCGATACTCCTTTTGCAACGGTACAAAAATCAGGGGGATTTGTCGTTGATTCAGACTCTTATGGGTGTACATTTATTCTGACCTGTACAGACTGAGTGTGGGTACCCGTATCGCGCGGGGTAAGTGTTCGTTGCAGTATAGATGTTTTTAGAATACAGTGTCCGTGTAAGCCAGTGCGCGCAGACTGGTTAGCGTGCTCACTTCGAGCCACTTTCATTCAGTCATAGTTTCGATGTCTGTTTGAGAACAACACTTGTTTTCGATTGGCTTAATTATGACGACGTTTTCCGATTTGCACTTGCACCCTCTTATCCTTCAGGCTCTAGACTCCAGTGGCTACCAAGTACCGACACCAATTCAAGAACAGGCTATCCCGATTGTCTTAGAAGGCAAAGATGTGTTGGGGTGTGCACAAACTGGAACTGGGAAAACCGCAGCCTTTTTATTGCCGGTGCTCCATAAACTCCAAGCGGCTAAAGCCAATCGGAAGATTAAAGCCCTTGTTGTCTCACCAACCCGTGAACTTGCGGCTCAAATTGGAGATAACTGTGAACGATATGCCCAGTTTGTCGACCAGCGATCAACTGTTGTGTTCGGTGGTGTAAAGCAAGCCCCGCAGGTTCGGACGCTTAAAAAAGGGGTGAATATACTTATAGCCACACCCGGACGACTGCTGGATTTACATGGGCAAGGGTTCATTGATTTGAGTGCTGTAGAGTACTTTATTTTGGATGAAGCCGATAGAATGCTCGATATGGGGTTTCTCCCTGATATTAAACGCTT
>CAJWHX010000384.1 GCA_913040875.1 uncultured Pseudomonadota bacterium
GACGGCATTATGGGACCGGCATTGATGGATGTGATGAAAAAGCAGGTGACTCGTTTTGGAACTCGTTTTTTGATGGATGAGATTACCGAGTGTGATCTTGAAAACCGTCCGTTTACCCTAAAGACCATGATGGGCAAAACCATCAAGACCAAAGCCCTCATCATTGCAACGGGTGCATCGGCTCGGTATTTGGGTCTTGAAAATGAGACTCGTTTACAAGGATACGGTGTGTCAGCGTGTGCAACCTGCGACGGATTCTTCTATCAAGGGGTTGAGATCGCTGTTGTAGGTGGGGGAGACTCAGCCTGTGAAGAAGCCCATTTCCTAACGAAGTTTGCCAGCAAAGTACACTTGTTTGTACGTCGTGATCAGATGAGAGCGTCACAGATCATGCAAGACCGCGTATTGAACAACGACAAGATTCAGATGCACTGGCACACGTCTGTTGTCGATGTACTCGGTAAAGATGCGGTCAATGGTGTTCGAGTTGTGAACAATCAAACCAAAGAAGAGCGAGACATGGCTGTCGAAGCATTGTTCCTTGCGATTGGTCACACGCCAAACTCCAAACCCTTTGTGAAGTACATCGATCATGATGAGAATGGATACTTGGTGACTGTACCAGGCTCTTCAAAAACGAATGTCGAAGGTGTATTCGCATGTGGTGATGTTCAAGATCATGAGTATCGTCAAGCTGTAACGGCGGCTGGATCTGGTTGTATGGCCGCACTCGATGCAGAACGTTGGCTTGACAATCAGGAGTAATCTTTCCGAGATACACTCAAGTGAGGGGGCTTTTTGAAGCCTCCTTTCTTTTGTTGTACTTCAATTACTTTACATAACTTTAAGTCATCCAAAGAAACGACTTGAGAGACATAGAAATATCGATGCAATTCAATTACGACTAAGACCAAACAGGACAATATCTAATGTGATTGACCCGAGGAGTGTACATGAGTGACGTGAAGAAGCTAGCCGTTGTGGGTGGAGATGGAATTGGACCAGAGGTGATAGCCGAAGGTCTACGAGTGTTGAACGCTCTAACGCCAGAATATGAGATTGAGCATTTTGACTTGGGTGCAGATCGTTATCTTCGCGATGGGACGACGATGCCCACTGAAGTTATGGAACGATGGCGCAATGAGTTTGATGCTATTTTCTTAGGTGCGCTCGGCGACCCTAGGGTTCCAAGTAATGTCCACGCTAAGGAGATTCTATTGGGGGCACGATTTCAGCTCGATTTGTACATCAATCTACGTCCAATCAGACTGCTAGACCCAAGTAAGTGTCCTCTGAAGAATAAAGGTTGTGATGATGTGAATTTTGTCGTCTTTCGAGAGAATACCGAGGGCCTCTATACCGGTATTGGTGGACAGTTCAAACGAGGAACTCTCGATGAAGTTGCCATCGAACAAGAAATGAACACCCGCAAAGGCGTCGAGCGTATCATTCGAGCAGCCTTTGAATATGCCGACAGACACGGTCACACAAAAATGTGTATGGCAGACAAAGCCAATGCGATGCGTCACGGTCACGATTTGTGGCAGCGGGTCTACAAGATGGTTGCCGCTGAATACCCCAATATTGAATCAAAGCATCTGTATGTGGATGTCCTGACGATGGAGATGGTTCGCTGTCCGGAGCAGTTTGAAGTGGTTGTCACCAACAATCTATTTGGTGATATCGTCACAGACTTGGGTGCCATTTTACAGGGCGGTATTGGGCTCGCTGGGTCAGGAAACATCAATCCTGGAACTGTCTCTTTATTTGAACCAGTGCATGGCTCAGCCCCTGATATCGTGGGACAAGAAAAGGCCAATCCACTGGCAACCATCTTGAGTTTAGGAATGATGTATACCCACCTTGAACGTCCAGAACTCGAGAGCAAGATATCCAATGCTGTTCGCCATTGCTTAGAGAATAACTTGGTGACTCCGGAGCTGGGCGGAACATTGAAAACTTCTGACGTCACAGACAATATTTTAGCACTTTTGTCTTAAATCAAGAGATTATGAAGTTAACATTGTAGATTGACGATCGTTGTCATCAACGAAAAGGGGTATAAATGGGCTCAAATACAACTAGAAATGTTACGATTGCAGCATTAATATGGGGAGTGAGCAATTTGTTGTCTCGAATCATTGGGGTGGTTCGAGAAGCAGTCATCGGTAGGACACTGGGCGGCGGTGTTGAGGCTGATATTTATTGGTCTTCCTTTATCCTACCGGACTTTTTGAACTATTTGCTGGCCGGTGGGGCGTTGTCGATTGTATTTATTCCCATCTTTTCAAAGTATCTTAGTGATGATAACGAGGAGGCTGGTTGGAAGTCCTTTTCCTATATTGCCAATACACTTGTTTTACTGCTTCTTGTATTCATTCCACTACTGTGGTTTGTTTTCCCATGGATTGCTCCTCAAGTAGCCCCCGGATTTACTGAAAATCAGCTGTCTGAGGTTGTGCGATTGACTCGGATTATCCTACCTGCTCAAGCATTTCATCTGCTCGGTGGGATATTGGGAGCGGCACAACAAGCAAAAAACCAACATAAGTATTCAGCGATTGCTGGCTTGATTTATACCATCGGCATCATCATTGGTGGTCTCGTATTGGGTACGGCTGATGGATTTGCTTATGGCGTACTCCTTGGAAGTTTCTTTGGACCCTTTCTTTTAAACTGGATTGGAGCGAAAAAGGTCGGACTTAGGTGGTCCTTTGCCTTTTCGTTTGAGCATGCTGATGTGCGTAAATACATTCTTTTGTCACTTCCGATCATGATTGGCGCTTCGATCATCATCGCAGGTGGTTGTTATACATTCTATCGAGAAAGACTCACCAAGCGCAAAGCCAGCACGACAACATAATTGGCTTTCATCTGAACCTGCCTGTCTGTACATTCTTTATAAATTAACAATTGATTGAAGTAAGGCAATTATGAAAATTGACAATGCACCAAATACTGTTTTGATTTCAGGCGGCACCCAAGGGCTTGGCTTGGAAATTGCCCGTAATTTAGTTGAAAACGGGTGCCGAGAAATTATTCTGGCTGGACGCAAACCGGAAAAAGGTGCGCGCGCCGAATCCGAAATCAGGGCGCTTGGCGCATCATGTCATTACATTCAGGCTGATATTTCCGATGCCGCGCAGGCTCAGAATTTAATCAAAACTGCCATCACGCATTTT
>CAJWHX010000385.1 GCA_913040875.1 uncultured Pseudomonadota bacterium
CAAAACAATCTCGAACTCGTTTTCTGTAAAGTTTTGTTAAATCGTCTATTTATCGTTTGAACGTTGCAACTAAATATTCATTGCTCTTAAATCTTTCATTATCGCGGCAATAGGCATCTCCTACTTCAAAGGTTACAGATCCATGAATTGTCAAATACCATTTGATAAGGGTGAAACTTACAGGGTTCTGCGATAAATCAAATCTATGTCAATTTTTATGACGCTATATTTTTCTTGTATAAATCGAGTACCCGATTTGGATTTGGTTCAACATCAGTTTACTGAGATGCATCCTCGCGTGTATCAAATTTACAAGACTCAGTTAGAGGAGCCACAGCTGCATAGGCTGTTGTCCACTGTTTTTGTGGGGAATACATTAACCAAAGAATACATAGAACATTTCAGTACTCTTCATCATATGACCCTAGAGTCAACGTCGATATCGGTTCAAAAGGTTGACTATAATTCAATCGATATTCTGGAGTTTGACTTTGGTGAAGTGAAACTGGATGTAGACTGGTCCGTCGGAGGTGTGGTCACTCATCAAGGTCACAAACATACGCGGGTCAATCGTTATCACGCTGTCTATACACTCGTAGATGTTGGAGTGGGAGAGTGGAGAATTTCAGACGTTAAAATGCGCAATGCGGAGCGGATTCGTCGAGCAACTGATGAAGACATCTTAAATGGTTCGAACGCTGGTGGGGGGTATCTAGATCCAATGGATCTTCTAGAGGCTGGAATGTTTGATCTCCCATCTGAAAAAGATTCATCCACCGATCGTCCACCGGAAAACCAATGACCTCTTTCACTCAAACAGAATTGATTGTACAGTTGGATAGCGTTGAATTTGCCTATCCAAAGCGTAAAGATACACCATCTTCTTCAATCTCAGTACCCGATTTAACGGTTCAAGTTGGGGAACATTGGATGATTGTAGGACCCTCGGGATCTGGAAAATCTACAATTCTCAATCTGATTTCTGGAGAGTTGGTTCCGCAGTCCGGTTTGGTACAGGTACTTGGCCGTTCTGTGCACGAGTTAACCCTAGCCGAGCGTCAATCATTTAGGATTGCAAACATAGGGTATGTCTTTCAGGATTTTCCATTGGTTCCCTATCTGAACGTTGTACAAAATATTGTGTTCCCGTACAGGGTCAATCCAGAACTTATTCTGTCGACCGATGCTTTTGACCGCGCCGACTCTTTACTCCGGCGACTGGGATTGTCCGATAAGGCTAGCCGGATGCCATCTGAACTGTCACAGGGTGAACGTCAACGTGTTGCCATCGCACGGGCTTTGATTGCCAAACCGAGGCTTATTCTAGCGGATGAACCGACAGCTGGATTGGATTTGGAGCGCTCTCATGATGTGCTTGATTTACTCGAAGGGATTGCCACAGAAGAAGGTGCAGGACTGATAGTGGTCTCCCACGAACCTCAAATTGTTGAGCGGTTCAATCATGTTCTCTCATTGGGGGACAAATGAGACAAGCGTTCTTTCTAGCCTTTCAGTATCTCCGTTCTAGTCGGCTTCGATTCGCAGTGCTTCTATTGTGTACTTCTATAGCACTCTCTTTACCCATCAATACACTGATTGCCTTTGACCTTCTATCGAGTAAGTTGACGGAGCGTGGGGAGAATACGCCCATCCTGATCGGCAAGAAAGGCAACGAGTTTGCCCTTACAATGAATGCTCTCTATTTTCGTGGCACTGTCAAAGAGACGCTATCGATGTCGGTCTTTCATAGTGTATCGCAACAGTATGAGTCCAACGTATTGCCACTCTACATTTCGCATTCAGCCTCTCAAACTCCAATTGTTGGTACGAACATTGATTATTTTGACGCCAGAGATTTGAAACTGCATACGGGACGTTTCTTCGTAGGACTAGGCGAAGTGGTTATGGGCGCAACGGCGGCAGCAGAATTTAATATTCAAGTTGGAGATAGCATTCGTTCAGATCTTCAAAATTTATACAACTTAGCGGGGTCCTACCCCATGACGCTAACCGTTGTCGGGATTTTAGAATCATCTGGAACAGCGGATGATTCGATTGTTGTTGCCGATCTAAGGACAGTATGGGCATTGGATGGACTGTTGCATGGTCATGAGGAAGTGACAGTGAACAATGCTCTGAATCCTGATGACTCAGAAGAAAACTTGGAGGCGACAGCTGCCATATTTATGTTTTCTGAGTTGAGTGAAAAGAATCGTGACAGTTATCATCTTCACGGTGATATTGGCGATATGCCACTGGGGTCACTTGCTGTTTTTCCAACGGATCAGGAGGACCATGATATCTTGCTGGGCCACTTCGCTTTGTCAGAGTCTATGCAAGCGGTCAGACCAATCGAAGTTGTCGACAACATTCTGTCCATTGTCTTGAAATTGCAACAAGGGATGAATATTTACTACGGCATGCTTTTGTTGAGTACCGTATCCTTTTATTTTTTGGTGGTTCATTTGTCTTTGCAACTTCGACAAGGTGAGTTAACTTTGATTCGAAGAATTGGTGGATCAAATAAAACAATCCGCAATTTAGTTGTTGCTGAGATTACCTTGGTTTCGTTGTTGTCTATGGTATTTACTGGATTGGTTTCACTTGGCTTTTTATGGTTGCTTCACTTTGTCCTGAACACTATTTGATTAAACGAGTTGTCAGTACGATTTTGAAAGGGAGATTTGAATGGATGTATTTACTATTGAGAATATTTTAAACCTTGGTGTACTCATTTTCTTACAAGCTGTCTTGGGGTTTGACAACTTACTGTATATTTCCTTGGAATCCAAAAGAGCCCCTGAGGCCGAACGAGCATCCGTACGTAAAAAGGGGATCCTGATTGCCATTGGGCTTCGTATCGTCTTGTTGTTTACGATCATTAAGTTGTTGAGTGTGTTGGATAAACCCTTCTTTTCCATCCATACCTCATGGTTGTACGGTGATTTTACCTTCTCCACATTTGTGTTTTTGTTGGGGGGTGGTTTCATTATGTACACCGCTGTTAAAGAGATTTCACACATGTTATCGGTGCACGATTTGGGTGAGGGTGTTCAAGAGTTGACGTCTGCCAATTCGAATACAGTGATATTCAAAATCGTCATCATGAATCTTGAACAC
>CAJWHX010000386.1 GCA_913040875.1 uncultured Pseudomonadota bacterium
ACCAACTAGACTGAACGTGACCCATCTTTTATATGACATACTATCAAATCAAAGGTTTGAACCGCAAAAAATCACTCGTACTGACGAAAAACGACTACACAGAACCCTCACCTGCCGTGATGATAGTGTCGATTGGATTCGAAGGATATCGAGAATTTAATAGAGCGAGGTATACTTCCGTATCCGAGCGAAAGCAAAACTCGATAGGAAAAGAACCCAACGACAATATCGTCGCTCAGTTACTCTAAAATGATATGTTGACCTTCGTACGCCAAATCAATATGTAAATTGGAATCCGGCTCCATATTGACGAGGTACTGACGAGCTTGATTGAGGTTTTTCAGCAATGTGGCGTCGGTGTGCATCGGGTCGTGGTGAAACAGGAGCAGCGTGTCGACCTCTGCGTCGAGTGCCAAGTCGATACCCACAAAAGAGGAGGAGTGACCCCAGTCGCGCTTCATTTGAACGGCATCGGTAAACACATATTGTGCGTCGAAGATGAGCACGTCCGCATTTCTGAAAAATTCGATGACTGGTGACATCGCTTTAAATGAGATGTCTTTATATTCCGCATCTGTAGAAAATACTACGGATTTGCCTTTATGCTCAATTCGATAACTGAATGACGTTCCCGGATGGTCGTTGGCTAGCCAAGACACGAACACATCATCACCAATTTGATACGTGCCAATCTGAGACATATCGACAAACTCGATTGTAGACCCAAAAGAGTCAAACGGCACGGGAAAGAAATCAAAATGCTGGAACCGAACCATACGCTCGTACAGATTGGAGATGGGAGAGACAAAGTGAAACTTGTTCCCCGGAATGTAGATCGGCCCAAACATCGGAAGTCCAACGATGTGATCGTGGTGTGTATGGGTAAAGAACCAGTGCGCTTCGCCTTGACCGCGACCAAACGGACCGCCGAACAAGGTCTTTGCCATGGCAAAACACCCTGAACCCGCATCAAAGAACAACTCGTGCTCCCCAATGGTAATTTGAATACAGGTTGAGTTTCCGCCAATGCACCCCTTCTCTACCTTTTCCAGTCCACCAATAAAAGCGTTGATCGAATCATCGTCTTTGATATCATCAGGCGTTGCCTTACTCAATGCCGATCGAAGCTTCCCTTCTATCTCAGAAGAAGATGTCGGAGTGGGAATCGATCCTCTGACTCCGTGTAATCGAACTTCAATGGCTGACATGGGCTCATCCTATCGCATGATTTGAAACGCTACCTTCAACTCAGAATGTAACTGCTGTTTCAACCCTTCACCAATAGAAAATTTTTCCAAGAGTTTTGGCGGCATATCTACCGTGGGACACAGAATCCCATCAGGCACTTTGGCATCCCACAACACATAGCGAGCAATCTCAACCAAATGTTCCGTTTTGTTTTGTACAATTTTCGGACGACACTGTACATACGCCAGCACCTCTGGATCCACTTTCCACCAGCGCTGAATAAATGCCGCTGCCAACTCCGCATTGTCAATGCCAAATCGCTTGCTCTCGAGATTCTCAAACTGCATGGCACGGCGAATCATACGCACAGCGTCTAGGCCTTCTATAGATTTTCGACCTTCGTCCAACAGTTCTTTGTAGACCTCAGTCTGAAGATGTACAAACAGCAACACACCCGTATTGCGCATCAATCCGCCCAAATATGCATGAGAAATCTCATCTTTACTCAGTCCCTTCGCCTCTCCCAACTTGGAAGCGACAACACCCAATCCAAGCGAATACTTCCAAAAGTCTGGATAGGAGAACCCTGCTTTATTTGGAAACATGGAGGGAATCTTCAAAGAGTAGGCCAAATCCATTGCCATCTTCAATCCGAGACGCCCCAACGCTCTATTGAGATCATTGACAACAAAACTGGCACCCGATCCAAATACCGAATTCGACAAACGAATCAGTCGCCCTGTTAAGACAGGATCCGATTGAATAACCTGTGCCACCTCATTCATACCCGTTGTCGGATCTTCGATCATCTCACGAAGCTGTCTGATGATCTCAGGAAACGGTGGCAGCAAGCCATCTTGTTCTATGCTTTTTAATAACTGTTCTCTCATACTTCCAATACCGTGGTACTCAAAGAAATCTATCACAAAATAGAACACAATAAACTATTGACGTCCAAAAATTATACAAACTAATTCATCAAAAGATATCTCCAGATTGAATGAAAGCCATTCTCACCCCGTAAAAATAGTATACAAGTTGCCAATGGAGACCACATGAAAACAAAGAATGTACCCATACAATCGACACTACGATTGTTTCTATGCGCCGGACTATTTGCCACTGTAGGCTGTGTCGGTGACGTCAGACCAGGTCCCGATGGGATTCACTCCGTCATGTTGTTAACCGACGATCGAGACAATGGAGCACGCACGGCACTTCGGCAGGCCAAACGATGGTGCAAAAAGGACAAAAAAGACTTCGTTGTACATGAGGAAATGATCTCCTTTATCTGTGACATGGATGAAGCGGACTACATTCGAGCCAAACAACTGGCAGCGGCAGCACAAGCTGCAGGAGCAGTCACCTCTGGTACTTCAGAAGAAGACAGCAATGCGGAAACTGTTGGAGACATCCTTCAGGCTGGCGGTGCTGCTGCTGAGGCTGCTCTGGGAGAATGTTATGAAGTGGAAATGCTCTTTGAATGTGTAGACCAATCATCCAAAGCAGCTCAGGACAATCTGTAGATTGTCCTGTGCATTTCAATCAAAAGGTTGAGGAGCAAATTAGTCGAGTTGCAAAGGTATCACTCACAGCACGCCATCGAGCTACGGATCCACTACCGGTAAGTTCAACGACCGTATTGGTCAATGTGCCACTGCCGTTTTGATTAAAGGGACTAAACTCATAGGTTCCAGTAGAACCATCCATCCATCCCCATGGAGCAGAGTTGGAACTGCGAGAATAACCGATGAGAAAGTCACTTGATGCAAGGCCGGCAGCAAAATTCATTTCTGAGACACTGTCTATAGATGCCAAGTCGTCGTAGCCCGAATGTTCACAGAAGAAGGAAGCCCCATCAGAATCTCTTGAAACATCACAGAATAAAAAGTATTTGTCTGTTCCACCAAATGAGCCCATGTCTCCAACAC
>CAJWHX010000387.1 GCA_913040875.1 uncultured Pseudomonadota bacterium
AAATATGTCGCTCCTCAGAAGATTGAAGGACTCATCAAAACAATCTCACCACTGGTGTCACAAGCACTCGTTCACGGTAACAAACGAAACTTCTGTAGTATGCTTCTTACAATGGACCCTGACGCTTTAGAAGCATGGGCAAATGATGCTGGTTTGAGCGGGAAAAGTTATGAGGAACTCACACAGCATGATGCATTGAAATCATACATCCAAGGTCACATCGATCAACTCAATACACAGCTGATGAAATACGAAACCATCAAAAAGTTTGCGATTTTACCGGCAGACCTCTCCATTGAAACAGGAGAGTTGACACCAAGTCAAAAAATGAAACGTAAAGTTGTAGAAGGAAAGTATTCCGATATACTCGATGGATTTTATGAAGGCGCCTTGCAAAATGTGTAGAATCTAGATACATTTCTGTTCAAAAGGTCAAAGTGCACTATATATCCTATACTTTGACCTTTTTTATTTTATTGGTCACAATACCCTCTCAATTTGTGAACAAAACCCATGAAAGCGCAACGTGTACAGTTGGTATGTATGAGCAGTAGATTACCCGAATTTTATCGAAAGTCTGTTGAAGAACGGAAGAGTCTGGTCCAAGAGAACAGTGATCTGACCAATGAAGATATGACACATTGGTCTGCTGATGCATTAAGCATCGAAACTGCAAGCCTGATGATCGAAAATGTTGTCGGAACGTTTGGGCTCCCTCTTGCGATAGGGGTCAACATGACCATCAATGACCAAGACATCTTGGTACCAATGGTGGTTGAAGAGCCTTCGATATTAGCCGCTGTTTCCAACATGTCTAAATTAATCAGACAGTCGGGTGGTTTCCAAACCAGCAGTACCAACTCAGATATGATTGGTCAAATTCAGATACCCAATGTGGATAATCCGGAACAGGTAATTGGTATTTTACAGGCCAATACGACGAAACTAATATTGGCAGCCAATTCGATTACTCCAAACTTAATCGAACGTGGTGGTGGCGTTCGTAGAATGGAATATCGCATTGTACAGTATGATGAGGAAGGTGAGACTCCTCAAACAATGGTGATTGTCCATTTCATTATGGATTGTGTAGACGCAATGGGTGCGAACATGATCAATACAGTTGCGGAACATCTTGCCCCCACAATAGAGCAACTGACTGGATACGATGTCAATCTTCGTATCTTGAGCAACTTTGCTACAGAACGACTGGCCAAAGCCGTATGCAATATCCCTGTCGATTTGCTTGGCAGTACTCCGACCGAAGGGTTGGCAATCGCCAAAGGAATCGTCGATGCATATCAGTTCGCCTATGCCGATCCATGGAGAGCGGCAACGCACAACAAAGGGATCATGAACGGTATAGACCCTGTTGTCATCGCCACTGGAAATGATTGGAGAGCAATTGAAGCCGGAGCACACGCTTGGGCATCGCGTTCAGGACAATATCGTTCACTCACACAGTGGAGAGTTCGCGAAGGTTGCTTGATTGGAGTATTGGAAATCCCAATGCAAGTTGGCACAGTTGGTGGATGCATACGAAATCATCCACAGGTTCAAACCAACATGAAATTACTTGGAAATCCAAGAGCACAAGAACTCGCGGAGATTATAGTCGCCGTTGGATTGGCACAAAATCTAGGAGCGCTAAATGCTCTGTCGACAGAAGGTATACAGCGTGGTCACATGAAGATGCATGCCAGAAACATTGCTCTACAAGCCGGTGCCACGATGGAAGAAGTACCTCAGGTCGTCGAAATCCTCAGTCGAAAGCACAAGTTTTCCATCAGCGAAGCTACTGCTGCACTGCAAAAAATACGTGAGCCTGCCACTCCATGACTTTTGCCCCCGGAAAGGTCATCTTGACTGGCGAACACGCCGTAGTGTATGGCTATCCAGCGATTGCGATGCCAATATCTTTGGGCGTCACGATATCGATAGAGTATACTGACGGACCCTCCTTTTGTCCACAGGCACATTTAGACAGACGATTGTGGACTGCGATGCGTACACTTATCCCTGAAGATGGATATAAGATCAGTATCCATTCCTCTCTTCCATTGGGACGAGGGATGGGCTCTTCTGCAGCCCTCAGTGTCGCTCTGGTTCGAGCAATGGCCAAATTGAAACCGCAACAACCAACATTCGAAGAAGAATGTACTGTTGCGATGACTATGGAAAAGGTGTTTCACGGCAACCCTTCAGGTCTAGACCACACTGTATCGGCTCTGGGACAGTCAATTTACTTTCACAAAACGTCGCTGGGAATCAAATGGAACCCACTCACTGTTCCGGATCTCAAGTTTCTAGTCATTGATAGTGGTACAGCGGGCTCAACAGCAGAAATGGTCGCCAAAGTTGCTCGGCACTCACATGAACAGTCCACAACAAATATTCTTAAGGAGATTGGGACTACGACCGTATCTATCCACAGCGCTTTGGAACAGAGAGATATTGAAGAAACCTCTCGTTTATGTTTACACAATCATACCTTGTTGCGCGACTTGGGTGTGAGCACTCCCGTACTTGATCTGCTCGTGGAGGAGTCGATGAATATGGGTGCATGGGGAGCAAAACTATCTGGCTCTGGCGGTGGTGGTATCGTTTTAACTTTCGGTCCAGACCTTGAAAAATATAAACTTCGATTCGAGCAACTTGGGTACGAAAGTTATATATTGTCTCCAGTATACAAACGAAGTACACCACAAATGAATGTCTAAGTACTCAGCAACAGCACGATCTCATCCAAACATTGCCCTTATTAAGTATTGGGGGAAACGAGATATTGCCCTCAATCTTCCGGCTGTCCCGTCTTTATCATTGACGTTGTCTAAATTTCATACGACGACGACAGTGAACTGGGGTACTAAGGAAGACCAATTGGTTTTGAATGGTTCTGTACAGGATAAAGCAGGAGGCGCCGCAACGAAAGTCTTTGAATTTCTCAATCTACTTGACGCCCAACGCCCCCCTTGCAAGGTGATTTCAGAGAACAACTTTCCGACGGCAGCCGGACTTGCCTCTTCGGCATCCGCATTCTCAGCACTGGCAATGGCTGGATGTGCCGCAGCGAAAATCCCCTACTCACCGGAAACACTGTCCGTCTTCGCTCGAAG
>CAJWHX010000388.1 GCA_913040875.1 uncultured Pseudomonadota bacterium
ATCATAATCTGAGCACCGTTGGCAAAGTCACCAAATTGAGCTTCCCAAATCACCAATCCTTCTGGATAGTCGAGCGTGTACCCATGCTCAAAACCCAGTACGGCATACTCTGAGAGCAATGAATTGTGTACCTCAAATGGAGCGGCTGTGTTCACCGGTGCAGAGTTGACATCTTGCGTCAAGATCCTTCCATTTCGACCAGTCCCTTCAACCGTATGTAAATCCACGCCTCGTTCGGAGGCCATCATTCGTGCGGCAGGTCCAGCACGAACAACTCCATTTGCCTCTGCCGTCACTGATAAGTTGGCTATGGGAAGATACTCCGCCCCTGTATGTACATCTGTTAGTACAGCATGACGGTGTGAGAAGGTACCGCGCCCCACATCTTGACCACTGATACGAACTCGATACCCATCTTGAACCAACGTCGCATAAGCAGCCTGTTCGGCAAGAGCCCAGTCTACCGGTATATTTCCTTTTACCATCTCCAGTCGTTGAGACATGATCCTTTGAACCTTACGATGGATCCTCACGGACTCGGGTATGGTGTTGACAGTCGTTAACACGTCATTGAGGCGCTCTTCTTCTACAGTCGTATCCACCTCTATTCCGTCCTGGTTGATAGACGCCCATCGTTCCTTTAACTCTGTCGCACCTGCGGTAGTATAGGTCTCAAAAGAGAGATCGTCCTCTAAACATTTCTGCAACCGCTCAGCCGAGTCAAAAACAATAGAATCAACCTCCTCAGCACTCAAAGTACCTGAGGCGATAATCTTGTTTCGGTACTGGGCTTTTGCTGATTCATGTTTACGGATTGCATCGTACAGTAATGGCTGGGTGAAGGATGGCTCATCACCTTCGTTGTGTCCCCACCTTCTGAAACAGTACATGTCAATAAACACATCTTGATGGAAGGTTTGACGCCACTCGGCTGCCAGTTTGGCTACAGCTGCAACCGCTTCTATGTCTTCCCCATTCACATGAAAGATTGGAACCGCCAGCATTCTTGCTACATCTGTACAGTATGGAGTAGACCGTGCATCTATTGGAGAGGTCGTAAAACCAATCTGATTGTTGACAACAACATGAATTGTACCACCCGTTTTATAGCCTTCCAATCCACTCATATTCAGTACTTCGGCGACCACCCCCTGTCCTGCAAACGCAGCGTCCCCATGAATGAGCAATGGCGCAACGGCATTCATTGCATCTGCTTCGGTATACCCTTCCGAGACGATCAATCTATCTTGACGTGCACGAGAACGGCCCAACACAACAGGATTCACCGCCTCCAAGTGAGATGGATTGAACGCCATCGTTACACGTACTTTTTTTCCATTGACCGTATGATAGTCATTGGAATATCCCAAGTGATACTTCACATCTCCAGAGATATCAAAGGAATCATACACCTCGTCATTGAACTCATTTAAAATGTACTGCACCGGTTTGTTACAAATATTCGCCAACACATTCAATCGACCACGATGAGCCATCCCAAGCATGACGCGTTCCGCACCACGATCCCCTATCGTATCTATAAGGACCGCAAGCAATGGAATTAATGGCTCTGCTCCTTCTAAGGAAAATCGTTTGGTGTACTGATACTGTTGATGCAAAAAACGCTCGAAGTTTTCGGCATCAGCAAGATTTCGCATCATGTGCTTTTGATCGACTACAGACAATACGGACCGGTCTGGAAGGGTTTCCAATCGCTCTTGCAACCACTTCTTTTTTACAGGATCATTGATGTTCATGAACTCAACACCAAACCCACTGCAATATGCCTTGCGAAGTCTACCGATGATTTCACGCGCTGTGGTGATTGATGGAACCCCATACACCCCATGTCCGGACACGGGGACATCCAAATCTGCTTCTGTCAACCCATAGTACGGAAGAGTCAGTTCTGGATGGTCCTGAATTCTCTTTCGATTGAGCGGATCGATGTTTGCTTCTATATGACCCCGAACACGATACGCATTGATCAACTGTGCTACTTTGGCCTGGCGATCTGCCACCAACGCTGCTTGATTTTGATCTACACCACCGCCTGAGAACACAGACCGTTTTGGAAAAACAGGTGGTGCACAAGACTCTGTTTCAGTGTCCCATGAGGAGAACAATGCTTGCCACTCATCAGACACACTCGATGGGTTGGCTTGCCATTGAACATACAACTCATCTATATAAGAGGCATTCTCACCAATCAGCAACGAATCCAAATTCACAACAACTCCTTGATGTTTTTGCCTACTTAACCGATTTCTTTTGTGATGGATAGCAATTTTCCACAGCAGACCTCTCGATATAATCTCATCCCGTCAAAATTATCTGGTCATCCATTTTTACGAGAACACTATCTCTCACAATACTTGGTCAACAACGAAACATTTCTTAGAAATCAATTTATACCTTGATTCCTGTCCATTGTGCATCCATTATTTAACGATGAAAAATACTACCCGGCCCATTAGAACTTCTAAACTAGTTATGTCTATCATTCATAAGTAACAGTGGTTTCATAGTTCTTTCGGCGTTCAACAGTCAGCCCCTCATGCGTATAAGATCACGCTTTAACCTTGTATAAAATTGCTGTTTTAACGGATTAATTTGCCTTTGAATGGGCGGGCTTGGAATCGTATGCGGTTTGTGACCAAGAAAATCGCACACTCGTTGGATCGATTCAGGAAAATCTGTTGACAAATCTTCATACGTCAAGAATTGAACATTTTCATTTTCTTCATACATTATCTTTTCCCAAAATTGATTGCACAAACGAATGTAATTTATCGCTTTTAACAGCCACTCAAAATCATATGCTACATCTGTATTCAGACCGCTTAAACCTGAAGAGTTCACCCACTGTTTATCTTTACTTCCAATGTACATACTGATCGCTTGCTTCACGATATTTTTCCGTTTGAGAAAAATATATTTGGTTGGAGTGCCAATCGATTTTGTAAAGGACTCAAAATTTTGGATGTTGTGATTGAGGTCTCGAGCAAAGACCTTAATCCCAAACACACCATTTTCTGAACAACGGTACGTTTGTAAATACTCCACATATTGTTGTA
>CAJWHX010000389.1 GCA_913040875.1 uncultured Pseudomonadota bacterium
TAAAGTGACATCAAATGCCACTTTGTACATGAACTCCGGTGGAGGTGGGGACAACAATATCTCTTGGACTTGCTGCGGTAGTTCAGGACACGATGTCTATTATCGATAGGGGCCAATATGTTTGATGCTAAGAAAATATTTCTTCTTTTATTGTTCACAAAAGATGCATTTGCCAGTGAAGATACAGAATGGATAAACGAAGTCCTGCCAGACGAGACATGGCATAAGGACTTCCAGCCTAAGTTTGTGCATTGTATAAACAAATCAAAAACGAGCCTATTGGTATACAAAGAAGCCATCAAATACTGGAAAAATAAAGGCTACGTGAGTGGTGCATCGAGTAAAATAAACATTGAGTATTGTGAAAATAGTCATGATGATTTGGGTAAAATAAGACTGGCAGGAGAAGAAGGGTTAGATGATGGCTACTTTGGTGTTACAAACAGACAACTAATTGATGTCACCCTGGTAAACGGTGCTGTTGAGACACATGTAGGGTCCGCGTATATTCGGATAGAAAATGAATATTCAAATGATCTAAATATGGTTATCCATGAACTGGGCCATGCGTTGGGAATACATCACAAACACGAAAAAGATTCTGTAATGAATGCATATCATATGTACGAAGATACCAATCTGTAATAAGTGAATGTTTCTGCACACTCTAGCGGTGAGAACTCATACACTCAATCGTGTGCATGAATGATGATATCGTAGGCTGGCTGACCTTTTGATGTGAGGACATATAAGCTGGTAACGATACTGTCCGTTGGTACATCTTCCAATTCCTTTCGAACGGTGTGGTAAATGTGGTGATGCGGTTCCAGATTGGTATCGTAGTAGCAAAGATTACCCTGTAGCTGAATGCGTCGAAGAATCCCTTTGTCTGCAAACTGATTGAGGGTGTTGTAGATGGTCGCTAGAGAGAAGCCGTGTCCAGCTGATTTGCTGACCTCAAATAGGGTCTCCGCTGTCCAATGGGTCGGATGCGTTGAAAACACCAATGAACCCAAAGCCAAACGTGCTTTTGTCATTCGAAGGTTGTTTGTGCGTAAGAGAGATTCAATATTCATTTTCACTTTTGGACTTGTCTACATTGTAACACAGGAAAAATCAGATATACAAACCAAATCATTTTGGAGACTATATGATCCCATTCCTCGTGGCCCTTGCTTTCGCTGAGCCTGTTGAACCATCCAGTACAGAATCGAATCAAACGGTTGGAGCTAGTTCTGTGGCTTTCCAACATACAGAAGAGGTCGTAGAACCTTTTACTCTGGATATACTTTCGACAGGTCATCTTGGAATGACCGGAACTGCAAGGTACTATTTTCCAACTCTGCAAACTTGGGAAGACCAATTTACAACACCGGTATCAGAGGTGACGTCGGATTATGCGACGCTTGTTCAAGGAGATTGGGTTATCCAAGGTGGTGAGAGACTCCAAGAGGTGCTCGAGGTTTTGAATCGGGAACAGAATGTCACTTCAGAGGGGTATGTGGAACCTGAATGTAAGTCGATAGACTCGAAGAACGGACGGGTGACCGTTACCGAAAGGATAATATTTGATGGATTGACACCAGAAATCGAGCAGATTGAACCAACCCTACAAAATATATTGGTTTGGCAGTGTACCAAAGATGGAGTGGAATTTGAACTGCTCAACTTTGGGTTGGAGACTGGTGAGGACATGGAAACGGATATAGAACTTCCAACCTGGGTTGCCAATAGGTTTGAGTTTAGACCAACGGTTCATTTGGTGGTGGATGGTCAACGGGTGGACATCATTGGAAGGCCGATGCAAGAACTCAGCCGGATATTTAATCACATCATCGAGAGAGAAGGATTCTACGTTGATGTAGGCAACTTTGTCCATGGATACACATCTGTTGAAGACAAAGGGTTCTCGAAGTATCGGTTTTTTGATTACGAGTGGTTGCACGCCTTACAACCCTTTGCTCTAGGTATTGGACGAAATGAACTGATAGCCGGTGTCCACAATTTCATTAAAGAGACCAACGGGATCGATTTACCGTATATTGCCACCAATTTGAAACCTCCAGAGAAGTATTCTGGAAAGACGTTTCCTACCCACAAACTTCACACCATTGATCATGACACAGGTAATTCAAGTTCAGTATTGTTTCTGTCGATATTGGATCCAGTTTGGTCCGAAGAGCTCCCACAAATCACGGCTGAAGGATGGACAATCACGTCTCCGAATGACTCCATAAATAATTTGTTGGATAGCCTAGAAGATGATGGCGAATACCCCGATGCTATTGTTGTGTTGACATCCGCATCTACTGATGTTCTACAAGACATTCGTCAAAGAGGTCCCAATATTGATCTGCTCATGGGAGACCATACACTTGCAACGCACCGGATATCAGAGCAGGTTATCGATTTACACGAACTAGACCGAAGTGAAAAGGGAGCCCCGATTACATTACCGATGGATGGGTTGCAATTGGTGTGGCTCGAAATTGGCAATGGATTTCTACAGCGTATACAGCACAACGTGGTTGATATCTACGAAACGGATACAGTGAACACATCCGTACAGCGTCAAATTATGGGTACACGCCTTCCATATTATGGAAAACAAAATGCGCAGAGATTGACCTTAGATCACCTCGAATGGAATGAACGGTTGAGTCAAGAAGATTGGGAGGCCTTTCTGTGTGGCATCGTCATGGAAAAAACGGGTGCAGATACCGTTTTACTCGATGGGTTTACTCCACCACGGGCGGTGGGAACCTTGACCGAGAAGCACATTTCTGATGCCCTTGCAGTCAATGATGTCGTTGAAATTCATCGAATCCCCGGTAAAAACTACAAACGATTTTTGGATCAATCCAAAGGTGCTACCAGTACAAGTTGTGGTGTAAAACCTGGTACAGGTGGGCCCAAACCAAGGGGGATACCGATAGAGTCTGGTATGTTTTATACTGTTGCAACCACCGATCAAGTTCGATTGAGAAAGAAACTTGGACTGTTGATCCAAGCGAATCAATCTTCAAAATGGCTGGACGCACCCAAAACAGAGACCTTGATGCAGGGAGATG
>CAJWHX010000390.1 GCA_913040875.1 uncultured Pseudomonadota bacterium
ATCCATACCGGAATCAACTTTGGAAATATTGGTGTAAAAAATATTCCGCCCACCACTGAGCCCACGATGACCCAATACCACTCTGTGGGTACGCCCAAGTAATACGGTAAAGCATACTGAACAATCGCACCTCCCATCAGAGCGCAGAATAAAGCAATTGCCAACTTTTCGACAAGCAACATCGTCACCACACCCACAACAGCACAAACTCCCACACCAAGGAGTTGAATACTCTCAGACTGCCCCATCGTCAGCACGACCCCTACATATGCGCCCACCCCTGCACCAGGGGCCACTATTGAATACCGATACAAACGTGTTCCAGAGACCAAAAGAAGCACGCCAAAGAGCCCTATACAAACAGTTTGAAGCTCTACCCATTCCATATACAACCAGTCCATTTTAGCGATTTATCCGATTGAATTGATAACGTCACGGTCAAGAACTGTCCCATTTTTATGAAAAAACTGAATACTAATATTCGATTGATAGGAGATGTATATGCTACTGATGCTGCTTTCCTTAAGCGGATGTGGAAATAAAGAAATAGATTCTGCGGAACCCTTAAACGAACAAGAGACAGATTCAAATACGCTCGAAAACGATGTCCAACCCAAATCTGCAACCGAAATGTTTCGGATCCCCAATCGTCCTTGGGATTTGGCTTTGTCTCCAGAAGGGCTCATCTATTGCTCTGCACAAGGTGGCAATACACTCTACATCTGGGATCCCATTTCGGAAACCCGAACCGAATTTGCCCGGTCCATATCCGACGTTCAAAACATTTTGTTGGATGACACCGGCACACTCTACTTTACAACCACAGACAATGGCGTCACCGGTGGATTGTCGATGATGGAAGGAAATCAACCGGTTGTGCTTCACACACAAGCTGATGATGGAACACTCATGAGATGGCCAATGGATTTTGTTAAAGGACCAAATCAAGAATGGGTCATCGCCGATTTCCAACAAGGGCTGTTCATTGTGGACCCATCGGGTAGCGTTACCACAAAAACTGCTGGATCAACCAAACCACAAGGACTGTTGTTTATTGAAGACACCCTGTTTATTTCTGGTGAAGACGGCATCTTCAGTATAAGGTGGCCGAATGGAGAGCCAACGCAGGTTGATGATCGTTCTGGTCTTGCATTGGTTGAAGTAAACGGTGAGGTGTGGTCTAGTAACTCAGAACACGGTGTATTCATCGTTGGTGGCAATGCCATTGGACTGAGGCAAGCGGCGCGTCCAGGAAGCCTCTTGAACACTTCAGATGGGATTTATTTTGCCGATCATGTGGGTGAGGGTGTTTGGTTGTATGAACCAGAATAGTTTCAGGAATATCTCGTGAATTTTACCATTGTCCACATCGCCATTGCCTTTACAGTCGGGTACATACTCGGTGCTGTTGGAATGTGGCTCGTACAAAGAATACGCAAAGAACCGGATGCGGTAGATTATCTAGAGGATCATTCTTCCATACCAGCATCACAATTTGAGGGGCTCGATGATGACGGTGACAAAACACACATTCAAACGAGACCCAATTTGCTCATAGCCAAAGCACCTGAACCTGCAAATTTTGAAGAACTGGAGTCCCAAGGGTCACTCGAAATGGTAGAGATACTTCCGGAATCGTCCGACAGAGACAACTCCGAAGACACCGAGGACTTCGATGATTCAAGCCTTCCAGGTATCGAACTTCCATTAGATGACCATTCAGATCCAATGGATGATGATCTAGAAGATGCACTTGGTTCAGACGATACAGTGTCGTTTATACGACCAAAGGACGTCCCATCAATGAATGATTCTACCTGAGAATCTCGAAACTGGGAAAAGCAATATAATTGCGATACAGTACATCATTCTCTATCCTATTTTTGGAGTCATCATGTCGGTCCATGGTCACTGTCTCATTGAAACCCCCATCTTCTTGCTCAGTGGTGAAAACACAAGACGCTGGTGCAATGGAATGTTCAGCAACAACTTCCGTTCGATGCGTCCACTACAGCGTCATCGCTCAGCCATCTGCGATGATCGCGGACGCGTACAAGGATTGATAGATGCCATCTGCACCTCGGATGAAGACTTCCTTTGTATTCTGGAAGGCATATCAGAAATGGACTTTTCCAAACGCTTTCAGATGTATATGATCTTAGACGATGTTGAAATGGATGATATTGGCTCTGAAGTGTGTCACATCTTTGGAGATCAATCCGAGGACTGGATAACAGAACTCAATCTCCCCATACCAGAATCAGGAAGTGCATTTCAACACGGGAACATATGGATACAAGGACGCTCTAGACTTCGTGGGATAAAAGGGTTTGACATTCTACCCGCTTCTGAAGATGATGCGGAATTCCAAGCGGTCAAAGAAGCGTTGATACAACGACGGCCGCAAACCAACTCCGATGCACTTGAAGACCTACGCATTCAAACTGGCACACCCAGATTCCCACAAGACTTTACAGACAAATCATTCATTCATGACTATGACTTGCAAGATGACGTCTGTTCCTTCAACAAAGGTTGCTATGTCGGACAAGAAATTATCAATCGAATGGACATCAAAAAACTGGCCAACAAAAAGTTGCTGCGCGTCCAGCTCACTGGTACCTGGTCGATTGGGGACCAATTGCTACTGAACGGTAGAAAAGCCGGCACCTTAACCTCTATACATTCTGATGGTTCAGTCGGTCTTGCATTGCTGCGAAAAACGGCTTGGGAAACAGATACCCAGTTGACAAATGATGATAAAACAGCCGTTGTCGGCTAAAGAAGCAATATATCCCAGCCTCTGCGCTGGGCTTCCTTCTCCAGTCTAGGATCAGGACAAACCACCTTCGGATGCAACACGGCTTCCAATACGGGTAGATCGCTGTAAGAGTCGGTGTAAAAGTACCCTTTCGTCCAATCCAGTCCAAGCTCTTCTCCAAGAAGTTCAGCGTGATGCATCTTGTCCTTACCAAAACAGAGTGGTTTGAGCATCTCACCTGTCAGCCGGCCGTCTCTGACTTCCATACGATTGCATAGGACATGCGGAATATCC
>CAJWHX010000391.1 GCA_913040875.1 uncultured Pseudomonadota bacterium
TGCGAGGACGAAGCTGCTTGCGAATACTTTCTTCCCAAAACCCAGTCATCCTTTGCTGTAAATCGGATTCCAATTCGTCCCCCATCCACCGACCAGCCGCCCGTAAGAAATCCGTCACATCTGCTTTACCCCAATGGTACAGACTGAGCCAACCAACAGATTGCAGAAGTTGCCACGAAGAGAAATTACCCAGTCTCCATTCTCGATGCATCCAAAGCTTCGCAGAATTACACGCGATCAACGTTCGATCCAAATCCAGCAATACCAGCGTACTCATGATCTATGCCCATCCTGGGAAAAGGTTTCATTCCTGACATAACACATGTTTCTATTGAGCCCCCATCCCAAACACAACCGTCGACATCCAAACTGAGTGATGTGGTCTATTGAATAGACTTACAGATTCCGTATACGTCAAACGAAAATTGCTCGATTTACGGATCGTCGACTGTCTATGACATTCAAAATGGGTTAGGGGTCATACTAGATTGTGAGTATCGATGAAACAAGAATTCTACAACCAAAAAGATGAACAAGCGCACCCATCAGAAGACATGCCGGGTTTTGGACTGGCTGCCTATGGATGTTTATTACTCTGTTTCTTCCTTCTTGGAATCGCCGGAATGGTGTCGAGCACTTCGTCTATGTTGCAAGCAACCTACTCTCGCCCCCCCTTCTCTTTATCGCCAGGAAATCAGGTTGAAGTTTGGCGAACTCAACCAATGCGAGATGCCAAACTTCTCAAGCTCACTGAAATCCCCCTGTGGTACCACGATGAAGGACGAAGAGGGACTGAAGCCTGCGCCTTGAGTGAAACCGCACTCTTACGCATTGATGGGTCTGATGCTTGGAAGGTTCCCTACACAGCGATGGAGTCCGTGCGAAGTTTCAGACAGGATGAAACGATGGTTGCCGTCGTGACAACACAAGACGGTGAGCAAATCCACTGTCTATTTTTACCGGGTGAAGGAGTCGGGAGATTTACTCGCGTCGTAAAAAAACTAATGAACGGTGCACCAACTAGAGTCAACGATTGAGCCTACAACTGTCGAAGTTCCTTCTCCAATACTTCTATCTTACGTTTCATTCGTGGATGTCTCTCTCCAGCCCAGAGCAACCCGTCTCCAAACCGCACTGCCAGTTTGTAATAGCCTATCGCTTTATCTGCGAGTACTGTGGCTTGCTGTGATAGTTCCTCTTCAAAGATGCTGGCCTGTGTCGGTGTAAACTCTGGTGGTGGCGGCAGCATCCTCAATTCATCAAAGAAGAGCACCATCGAATCAGCAAAATGTTCGAGCGATACCATGACGTATTCAGGTTCTTGCAGCTGAATGATGACTTGTATCTGATTTTCCGCTTGTAAGATCCAGTTGGCGCGCTTATCCATTTGAATCTTCAAGTCTTCTGTTGGTTCCAATGGAGTCTGACTCGCAAGTTGCAATAAATGATCACAGATGGCCATCCGTGCACGGGCTTGAAGCCAAGACCACTCGTTGGGTTGTTCAATTTGAGTCAACACCTTCTCAATTCTACGAATGCCCCGTTCTATTTGACCGGACTGAATTTCTGCAGATCCCAAGGCGAGATGCACCCCCCTCCGATCTCGTGCACTCAGTTTACGCCAGCGAAGTCTTTTGAGGGTTCGAACAGCTTTTTTGTGTTCTCCCAAATTGGAAAGAATCAATCCACGTCTGTAGGCTATATTGAGTCCAAAATCTCCAGCCAAACGCAAGATGTACAGCTCATTGTATACTTGAAGGGCCGGCTCATATTTACCCTGCAGCTCTAAGTTCCGAGCCCATTCAAATCGAATGGTAGGTGTGTCATACTCGAGAACCAAATCGTCCAAGATTCTTTGAGCCTGAACATATTGACCTTGACGCTGAAGAGTGTGAACCTGCTCTATCGAATCGGTAGAGGAGATCGCCAAACTCATCCACCCCATCAACAGTACCCACATTTTACCTCCAATACAGAATCTCCTATCAACATAGACCATTCCGATTCTATTTGGTTCCACAAATGAGAAAAATATTACTTTTGTATTGTGTAGTGAGACAAATCCTCTATAATTAAATTGCTGCTGGGTGGGTGATTGTGTACATGGTGACCCCCGTGCGTCTAAACTTAGGCAGAGTGTACAATAGCGGGCGTCTGGCCCCGTTTGGAGAGCGACCGAAGCTATTGTCCGATGACCCCATTTCTTTCAGTGGGGCTCAACATCAAGCACACACCGCCACAGCGGCTTTCTTCAACAAATCAAACGTATCTAGAGCGATTAGCGTTCCGCAACCACTTGAGAATCCATCGCATTGATGATTGGTCCGATGTCCGACAAGAAGGATACCACATCAGCATCTTGTATCTTACGGCGGTAGGTACCATGATACTGAACGGGGTCCAATACACGGTTGCCTTTATCTAGTTGGTAGTGCAAATGAGGAGCCGTAGATCGACCAGTATTCCCAACATACCCGACTGTATCACCCACCTTTACAGTTTGTCCTTCTTTGACGCTGGCCTTCTCTAGATGCAAATATTTGGCCAGAGTACCATCAGAGAACTTCAACTCTACACAATTTCCGTTGTACTTAAAATTGCCAAAATTCACTCGGGTTACTGTTGCACTTTTTGGTGCATAAGTGGGTGTGCCAACTGGAGCTTTCCAATCCATTCCTTTGTGACCCCGTCCATCTTTGAGAAGAGATGTTACCTGCTCATACTCGCGTATCGGAGAGTTTTTCAGCTGATGATTGATTTCAGTACCATCGATCATCCAATAGCTAGCAAAGGTATCTTTCGGAGCTTTCCATCGATATGCTGTCAACGTTTTATTGTACTTTTTCGATTGCAATCGAGCACCAGCAATTTCCGGAAGACCATCTTCATCAATTCGATACGCCAGATCAATCTTGTCTCTAACAATACGCTTGCCGAAGCGTGGCAGCGTCACATTCTTGATTCGGGGCAATTGGCCGCCCATTATCCACCCCAGACACGGCAAATTCTCGATGTTGGTAGCGGGGCAGGCTTTCCGGGGCTTGTTCTGGCCA
>CAJWHX010000392.1 GCA_913040875.1 uncultured Pseudomonadota bacterium
TTTGATGGGCTATGATCCAACCACCTACGGGGCACAATATGGATTGGGTATCGATCATCCCGTATATTATGTCAGCTGGCACATGGCAGCAGATTTTTCAAATCAGATGACCCAGCGACACAATGCCCTCGAAGGAACGAATTTAACCGCTTGCTACACCTGTTCAAACAGCTTGACCGATACGGTGTCCTGTTCGATGAACACTGCCTGTACGGGCTACAGAATGCCGACGGAAGCAGAATGGGAATACACTGCTCGAGCAGGTTCAAGTGAAGATTTCTGGACGCAAGACGGCGGTGGTTCTCCCAACTCCAGCGCTTGTTTTTCTCCCATTGTAATTTCTGATGGAGGCGCGAGTCCGACCCTCGATACCTTTGCATGGTATTGTTACAATCGATATGACTCAATCTATTACAACAGCGACAAGCCCGTGGGACTCAAAGCACCGAATGGATTTGGGGTTCATGATATGCATGGAAACATCTCGGAATGGACCACCGACAAATGGGGGTGTACCTATCCCGTTACCAATGTCGACCCACTCTGTACCTTTGCTGGGTCATCCTATACCATTCGTGGTGGGGATTGGACCGGCAATGCCTCGATGATTCGCTCATCGCTGAGGAACGACTTAGACGGTTTTACACGAATCTACAAGCAAGGGTTTCGAGTGGCGAAGGATCTGTAATCACCGCGACTCTTAGTTCTTGAGTTCAATTCGGCGAACGAATAGATTGGTGTAGCTTTGTTGAGGAACGGATATCCGAACTTGGACTGCAGTGTGTTTCTTCAGCATTGTCTGATCGAGGAGAAGCTCAAGTTCTTGATCTAGGGGCTGTTGAATTGTTTGATCGAGGAAGATGGTGTCTCCTTCAAATACTTCGACACGCCATTCTCCTTTGCCGATTCCCATACCCTCAATGTATACACGTGAGTAATTGCCTTTTGGCCAGTTGAATCTCGTGCTGCTGCTGTCGCCGGAGAATATCCAGTATCCCTCAGGAACCTTCCTTTTGGGGAGATGGCAGAGCCGATTGGGTGTTAATTGAACGGAGAGTGTTTCCAAATCGATTGAGTCGGGTGTTAAGGCAATGAGGTTCTTGGTGCTGACACAGTACCCATTTTTGTTGGTCCAGACCTCTTTACAGCTACTGAGTTCGATGGACTGATTGCTTTGTTTGATTTGAAGCGGACGACAGTTTAGATCAATGGCCTTTTCTGCAAGCGCAACATCCGACAATCCTTTATATCGACTGAGTTCCCCAACTTGAAGGGTGGGGAAAGCACTCTTTTTCTTTGAAATCCATTTGGGCCACTGATCCACTTTAGTGATGCTGAACTCTTTGGCCTTCTTTGAGCGTTCTAAGGTCCATGAGTTTATTTTCCCAAGTATAATCTTGGGCGTGCTTAGCAACTCGATGTCTTGAATTCTCAGGGAGTGTACTGTGATCGCTTCATCAGACTGATTTTGCAATCGGATAGGTTCGTTGGCTTTGATATCGGTCAGGTTGATATCTTCACACCAAAGAGTACTGGAACCGATTCGGCTTGTACTTTGAGAAAATACCGTTCGATTGACTGTCGATTGTCCGGAGATACATGCAGTAAGAGTAGCCGTGGGCTGGCTGTTCGGAAAAGTCAATGTGAATCGACCGTTGGCAGAAATAGTGGTGTCATCTGAGATGGTTACCGTTGGCTTCAGTAATTTGACTGGTACCTCTGCCGTTTTTGGCTGGTCACTCAGCAGCTGCAATTCTGTCCACTTGTCTGCCAGTAGAGGTGTGAAGGCTTTTCTTCCGCGCGCACTCATGTGCTTGGTGTCTCCAAATCCACCCAGTTCATCCCAATCGAACAGGTCTATCAGACTGACCTCGCTGCGTTGTAGACTGTCTACAAGTTGCAGCATTTCATTGTCGCTTAACGCATATGCATCTTTGGATCGTTTTGAAACGGGCAAGATTACGACCACCAGGTGAATATCTCGTTCTTTCAGTCGTTTGGCAACAGATTCCAATAGACGCAGCTCAAATGTGTGGTCTGTCGACTGTTGTTCCCGTTGTTCTTCGGTCTGTCTGACGTTGTGCTGGATCAACTGGTTTCTTTTGATGTTTTGACGCTGTTTCTCGGCAGCGAAGAGAGCATCCAGTTTGGTGTCGATATCGTCAGCATTTTCTCCGAGTAGCCCCTCTCCAAACAATTCTTGATTCCATTCCTGGTATCCACTTTGGAAGTCATTTTTACGCTGCTTCCAAGGTACAATGGCTGCATCTGCTTCCCGTCCTAGGACTTCTGCCAACAGTGAGTTCAGTGGGCGAGTCTGATGTGTGGAGAAATTGGCATCTTGTAAGACATCCGTTGTTGCAAGCCATAGAGGCGGGCTGAGAATGGCCACCACCTTCGGCTGTAGGTTTTGATTGAGAATACGGTTTTCAATCATCAGACTGATCGCCGGCATCGCCGCCATCCCACTCCACAGTTTTTGGACTTGATTTGGCTGAAGACCCAGTCGTTTTGCAAATGCATCGTTGTCGATCGCACGATTTGCCAGAGAAGAGCCGACCAAGATGACTTCAGGCTGTGTTTCCGCCAATCGACTGTCAATTTCTTGAATCTCAGCTGGTAATGATTTGGGATCCTCAGAGATGGGCTCGTTCAACACCATCCAGAACCCAAGCAGAATTCCGATTGGCAACAGAATGCTGATGATGACTGAGGGGGAGGGCGTACTCTTACTCATGGCGTCCTCCTAAAACTGAAAGTAGATGAAGTCTTGGCTGATGTCGCGGTGCATCAACAGAATGCCACAAATCAATATGGCCCAAGATGTGGTTTGCAAAGGAAGAAAGAAGGATTTGTCTTCAATCTTAACACACACAAGCAATCAATACTTATTACATCAAGAAAATCGTGGAAAATCACCGATTTGGGGTGGAAGAATCGACAAAATTACGGGTGAACTGATTGGCAAAAATAAATTGGGTAAGATTTGGATGAAAGTCCGAGATG
>CAJWHX010000393.1 GCA_913040875.1 uncultured Pseudomonadota bacterium
TAAGAAAGAAGCCTTTCAGTTTATTGGAACAACAAAAGACAACGATGACTTCGAATTTTTTCACTGGAGAGACTTCTGGAATAAAATAAAAATGGAAACTCCAAGTACAGAAACAACCATCGCTGTTGTCTATGCTGATGGAGCTATCGTCAATGGATCTGGTGGAGATTCACTTCTTGGTGGAAGCAGTATTGGCGACCATACATTCCGCAAATACATTCAGCAAGCTATTGATGCTGAGGTGGACGCATTGGTCGTTCGAATTTCATCTCCTGGTGGGTCTGGTTCAGCATCTGACGCCATATGGAGAGATTTACAAAGAGTGAAGAATCTGGGTATACCGATTGTCATCAGTATGGGTGATTACGCTGCTTCTGGCGGATATTATATGTCTATGATCGGTGACTACATCTTTGCACAGCCAAATACCATTACAGGCTCCATCGGTGTGTTCGGGGGCAAATTGAATCTGGAAGGTCTCTACAACAAAGTGGGCATGAACATCCATACATATCAACGTGGTTCCTTTGCCAACCTATTTTCATCGACATCCGATTTCTCCGATGTTGAACGCGCCAAATATCAAGAATTCCTCGATGGATTTTATCAAGTATTCATCACAAAGGCAGCCGATGGACGCAACCTAACCACTGAACACATTCATCAGGTAGCCCAAGGCAGAGTATGGACTGGTACGCAAGCCTTAGAACACAAACTGATCGATGAAATCGGTGGTTTAAACGATGCGATTGCACGCGCAGCACAATTTATCCAAGTTGAGGAATACAACGTCATCACCATTCCACAGTCAAAGTCTATACTAGAAGAGTTGCTCGAAGACTTACAGAATACCAATGAGACTCGACTCGATCTAACGTCCTCACTGCCCTCCACGATTTCTCAACCGATGCAGGATGCAGAATTGATACACCAGATGCTATCTCATGACCCTCGAGTATCAATGCTACCAATGATGATTGATATACAATAAGCAGGTACAGAAAAACTCCACTTACCCAATCGCAAGTGGAGGTGCTTATTTTATTGATTACACAATACTACTGAGGAATCTCTGGACACAACGGAACGCAAATCACGTCTGTCTTGACCTTACCGGCTAGAAGTGAACTTAAGATGGTGTTGAGTTCAACCATATCCTCTGTTTCGGTTCCAACCATTGCAGCCAATGCAACTGCGTAGATGCCCTCTTGAGCAAATGAATCGCCAGGAATGACAACCTCAGTCAAGTCCATTTCAGCATGGGACAGATCGTATATTTCTTGAAAGGTGGTTGGTTCATTGCTGTATACGAGTTCTCCGTCTGGGAAACGAGTCACGGCAACCAAGTACGACTCAAATCCTTGACCAGTCAAATCGATAATGACATCTTCACCTGTATCGTGTGAATCTGGCAAATCAAAGTCAGCAGCTTGCGGAAGGACATTGGAAATAGAGTGGACCCCAGCATCATCTTCAAAAAGAACCGTGGCCATTTCATTATCTACGTAGACCAGTCCATCATCCTGATTGAGTCCGTAGAACCCTTCTGTGTCTTCATTGTAGGTCAAAGTCCCATTGGTTGAACTGTCAAACTCTACTGTAGCGCCGGTGATCGGCGCTGGATCAAGATCCGAAGAATCTACACCGGCAGAAGCCAGAAATACCCGAGTCTCATTCAAGTCAAATGTCAGCGCCTCTGAATCAATTAATGGATGGGAAAATTCTTCAGCACCCAAAATCAAACCCGATAAGACTGTCTGATTGGTTATTTTCTGAATATCTTCTTTCAGTTTATCAATTTCACTGCATCCCATTGAGACACCGAGTCCCAAAGTCATTAACAAAATCTTGTTCATAGTCATTCCATACTCCTGTTCAGTGGATTCTCTTGACAAACCAGTGTAAATGCAATAACGGTAAACGTCAATAATTTTTAATCCCTAGAGGTATACAATGGCTAGTAACACAAAACAAACTCGATTCCGTCGTAATCTTCGAAATAAAAATGCTGGTCGTAAACGCAAGAACAGATTGGCAAAACATGGAACAACTCCAGTATTCCCGATTCATACTGCCGAAGCAGATGCAAATGCTCCAGCGGAAGTAAAACCTGCTAAGTAAGCCTTAAAAAGTATTGAAACAGACCGCACCCAACTGTGGTCTGTTTTAGTTTTTTGGTGTGACAACGATCAAATATAACCCAAGACTATCGCACGTTTAAACATGACGAGCAATGATTCAAGCTGTAGTCGTACGTTCACATTGATGATGCAGTCTTCACGGGCCTGTTCAATCAATCGATGGAGATCTCCCACACATTTATCGGTCATTACAGATGCCCATTGTTGAATGGTGCTCGCTTGGTCTGCCCACAATAACTCACTGGTGTCTTCGGTTGTTTGCCATACGATGACATCTCGAAGCAACATTTCTAGAATATCCAGTATTTGTTCAAATTTGATATTTTTGTCGATGGACTTGTCATCAAAGATGGCTTTTGAAAAGGCAAACAGTTGCGTCAAATGCATCCCCAACATCTCTAAGATCTGCTTAAGCGTCGTTTGCCAAGAATTGATTTCACCTTGCATCAATGACAATGCTCGGCCTGGACATCCTTGCGCGAGAGCCAAGACCTGATTTGAAGGTGGAATCCCCTGATTGGTGAGCCAATCTTTCAATTCCATTTTACGTACAGGTGCAAACCGAAACTTTTGACTCCGAGAACGAACGGTGGTCAATAAAAAGTTGGAAGACGTCACCACCAACACAAAGATGGTTGGTGTATTTGGCTCTTGATCAATATTGTGTTTCGCAATAATT
>CAJWHX010000394.1 GCA_913040875.1 uncultured Pseudomonadota bacterium
ACAGCGAAACCCTCATCAAAATCCTTTTGCACGGCTTGATGGGAGAAATTGAAGTCAAGGGTATCAAGTACAACAATATCATGTCTCCATGGGGAGTCGTACTGAGTGATGAAGAGATCGCGAATGTACTCACGTATGTCCGTTCATCGTGGGGAAACACTGGTGCACCAGTGACGTCTGAAGAGGTCAAAGTGGTACGTGATGCCAATAAAGGACACTCACCATGGCAAGCCTACGAGCTGTAAGTGTCGCTCAATGGATCCATGTACGTTTGCGAGTATGGTACTTTGGTAGAGTCGTTGAATAGATTGAACGTCTGTTAAAACTGTCGTACGATGGTTTGTGTTGTCAAGTATTCTAAGAGTCCTTCGACACCACCCTCGCGCCCAAACCCAGAGTTCTTTACCCCGCCAAATGGTGTGTGGGGCATAGAGATCGCACCGGTATTGACACCGACCATACCACACTCTATTTGACCTGGGAGGACTTCGATTTCAATGGGGTTTTGCGTGAACAGATAGGCGCCCAAGCCATGGTGACTGTTGTTGGCCATTCGGATGGCTTCAGCAGTGTCTTTTGCTGTGGTACAAGCGATGACAGGCCCAAAGAGTTCCTCCCACCAAAGTTCCATATCTGGGGTCACCTTTGTAAGGATGATGGGACTGACGAATCTAGAGGATGTATCCGGAAGAGAACCGTAGATGAGCTGTGCCCCCTTTTGAAGGGCATCAGTTATCAGTCTGTAGAGTTTCTCTACGGCTTTTAACGATATCAGAGGACCGATATCGACCTTTGCGGGACTGTTGTTTGTGAATGCAGATCCCACAGTTAAACGACGGGCTTCCTTGGTGAGCCTGTCCAACACTTCGTCATATCTAGAATTGACGATGATGAATCGGTTGGCGGATATACAGGCCTGACCACTGTTTCTAAACTTACTTCGAAGCATTGCAGCGCAAACGGCGTTTATATTGGCACTTTCTAGTACGACAAACGGTGCATTGCCTCCCAGCTCCAAGGAGATTTTCTGTACGTTCTGTGCTGATTGAGCCATCAACAGTTTTCCAACATGGGTGGACCCAGTAAATGAAATTTTTCGGATGGTGGGAGCCGTACAGAGATATTCGCCTATGCTAGATGCATCTCCGAACATAACTTGTACGATTCCTTTTGGAAATCCAGCCAATTCAATCAGACGCATCAGTGCTATCGCTGAGAAGGGAGTCTCATCGGCAGGTTTACAGAGAAGTCCGCACCCTGCAGCCAATGCTGCAGCACACTTTTTTGCCAACATCGCAAGGGGAAAATTCCATGGAGAGATCGCAGCACAAACACCAATCGGGCGATGATGAACTTCCACTTTTAGTCCTGAGGTGGTTGCGGGGAGGCTTCCTTGAAGACGAACGACACTGTTTGCAAACCATCTGAAAAAACCAATGCTGTAGTTCACTTCACCAAGACTTTCTTCAAAGGGTTTGCCATTTTCTAGACTGATGATGGTTGCTAGCTGTTCACGATTGGTCATCATCAGGTCGGCCAGAGAATGCAATCGTGTCGATCGTTCAAAGATAGACTTCTGTGACCACTCTCTGAATGCTGTACGTGTACGATCATGAAAGAATTCGACGGATTGACGTGATACAACAGGTACAGTGCCCAACAGGTCGTCTGTAGCCGGATTGAGTACACTTATGGTAGCAGAGTCTTCCACCGTACAGTTTTGAGTTGCGTACTGTTGGAGGTTCGATAGTGAGAAGAACTCTGTTGGTGTATGCATGTGGTCTTAAATATCGTAGTCTTCGTTTCCGCCATTCATATCAGTCATGTCTGTGGGTGCTTCTGCAGTCTCCTCATCCAGACTCAACCCTTGACCAGTGGCACTTTCTTCAGTGAAGCCTTCCGTCCATTGTGTCTCGTCATCATTGGACCCTAACCAATCGACCTCTCGACTGTCTTGAATTGCTTCTTCTAGATCCAAAACGATGTCTTCTGCTTCGATTTGGAACCGCTCACAGGCATCTTCTAAGCGCAACAGTTTCGTTTCTTCAGTCAGTTCAATCTCGTACCATTCAAAGATCCGTTCGACATCTGGAAAACGTTTGAGTATGGATTGAATGCGGGCGTTGATAATTTTCATTGTGTGCTCCATAGATTGCTTCTAGTCTGTCTCAAAAACAACCCAAATATTGAGGTCAAAATGTTGAGGGGGTACAATCCATATTTATCGAATGAGAAGAATTGGCAAATTATTTTTTCATTTTTCACACAAATTTATAAAACAATATTGATACAAATCTGGGATGGTATCGTTGTTGTCGATAATATGTTCATGAGGGTGTGATGACGGACAATATGTCAAAAATACGCAGGTTGAGATTGTTGCTGATGATCGGTTGGGTTGTTCTCAGCACAAGGTATTTTTATCCACATATGGGAGATGATTCTTTCATATTTTTTCGATACGCAGATAATTTTGGGCGTGGAAATGGGTTGAAATGGAATTCATCTGACTTGGCTGTTGAAGGCTTTTCGTCTCCGTTGTGGACTTGCTGGTTGGGCATTTGGTCAAAGTGGTTTGATATCGCCATCATCGCTCAAGCGACTGGTTTTGTATGTATAGTCCTTGTTCTTGTTCAGCTGTTTAGGTTTGTAAAGCATGATGTGGTGCTTTGGGGAGTGACCCTGACAACGGGGGTTCATTATTGGGGGACATCTGGCTTAGAGACCCCTTTATACACACTCCTTTTGATCAATGTATTTCCGCTCATACATCCTTCATTGGAGAGAAACAGGATGGGATTGTCATGGTTCTCTTTGGG
>CAJWHX010000395.1 GCA_913040875.1 uncultured Pseudomonadota bacterium
CAATCTGAATTCGAAAAGCTCTCGAATGCCCATGCATTGGCACAAGAATACGACCCAATGCATTCAAAGAGTGGTCGCAAATCACTGATGATCAGTCTTGCATCTGCGGCCGTGTTGTTGGTCAGCTTTGCCGCTGCTTATTCGATGTTGGTGTCCCCAGAAGTAACCACTCTTCGCTTGATGTATACAGGGTCAACAATGTCAATATTCTGTATCACCGGTGTGTTCTTCGGTCGAAAAACGTTGCTCAGTAACAAACTCGGCGCCCAAATGGCCAGAGTCTTTGTTACCACTTCGATCCTTGCAACCTTCAACCATTGGGTCGGTCATATCAACAATGAATCCCCCACAGCAATCATGAGCGTGGATATGTTCATCATTGCCGTTGCCTTTGCATCGATGCGTGAGGGCATTAAAAGTGCCTATTATATTGCCAGCCTCGGCTTTACATTTGCTGTTCTAGGGGCTCTTTACCCGGGTATTTGTCATGCATTGATGCTGCTCTCCATCCTCATTTCAAGTATGTGGGCGTTACTAGACTGGTATCAAGAAGACCAATAAACCCCTCCCCTTCTTCAGTCCATCATTCTTCAGTCGATTTTTGATGTCGAATCGGTTAATACGGACTCAATTCTAAGACTGGAGTACCAAATGACCACCGACCTCAAATTTGTCCGAAATATTGGAATTGCTGCACACGTTGACGCTGGAAAAACGACACTAACAGAACGCATATTGTTCTACACGGGGGCGAATCATCGCATTGGAGAGGTCCATGATGCCACTGCACATATGGATTACCTTCCTGAGGAAAAGGAGCACGGAATTACAATCACGACGGCGGTCACTCGGTGTCCATGGAACGATCATCTAATCCAAGTTGTCGATACTCCGGGACACGTTGATTTTACAATCGAAGTGGAACGTTCTATGCGTGTATTAGACGGTGCGGTCATTGTTATGGATGGAGTCCGTGGCGTTGAACCCCAAACCGAAACTGTTTGGCGACAGGCCAATAAAGTTTCTATCCCACGAGTCATCTTTATTAATAAGATGGATAAACCGGGCGCAGACTTTGAACAAGCAATGGAAACGGTGCGGGATCGACTAAAAGGGAACCCGGTTCCAGTCTGCTATCCACTTGAGGATTGCTCGATCATCAATCTGGTAGATGAGACCCACATCACCTTTTCAGGAGACAAAGGGGAAACCGTAACCATTGGTGAAATCCCTGCAGAATATGAAGAACTCGTCATGGAACAACGGGAAATCATGGTCATGATGGCCGCGGAACAAGACGAAGAACTGGAAGAGTTGGTATTGATGGAAGAACCATACACCAATGAACAAGTTTGGGCTGCTCTTGCAAAAGGGACATTAGAAGGCACGATTCAACCTACATTTGGGGGCTCTGCATTGAAAAACTGGGGAGTACAAACGCTTCTCGATGGTGTGCTGAAGATTTTACCGGATCCACTGTCTCGTCCAGCCTCACCGGCCAAACGATTGGATGGTAGTGAAACACTGGTCGAAATGACAGATGATGGCAGCCTCGTCGCTCTCGCGTTCAAAATCCAAATGTGGGATGGACGACGCCACGTATTTGCCCGTATATACAGAGGGGTATTGGAAGAAAAGCAGCAGGTTCGCGTTGCTGGAAAGAAACAGGTTGAACGGGTGGCTCGAGTCTTTGATATCGACGCCAACTCCAAGCGAAAAGTCGCAAAAGCACACGCCGGTCAAATCGTTCTCTTGTCCGGTTTGAAGCACGTCACCACAGGCGATACCATCTGTGCAACAAATGGTGAAGAAGTCCTGCTGGAATCCATCGAGGCAAAAGAACCGGTTCTGGGACTCGCCATTGAAGCAGATTCCAGTAAAGATGAAGAAAAAATGCTGGAAGCCATCGCCAAAATTTGCGAAGAAGACCCAACCGTCAAATTTGAAGAAGACGAAGAAACTGGTCAACGAATCTTAAGAGGAATGGGAGAATTGCATTTGCAGATTCTGTTTGAACGGATGAATCGAGAGTTCAACCTCAAACTCCGATCGGGGAAACCTCGCGTCACTGTTCGTGAAACCATTCGGAATACCGGTAATGCCGATGAAACAATTGAAAGAACGATCATAGCAGGTGGTAAGGACATGCACCTAAAAGCCCGATGTGTTGCAACAGCCAAGCCTACTGAACGTGGTGCAGGTTGTAATCACAAAGTTGCCCCCACAGTCCTTCCAGAGGGATCGTCACTGAGTGCCACACAAATGGAAGCCGTGGTTGCAGGTGTCGAAGACTCCATGATGGGTGGTCCCATTGCTGGAGCACCTCTTGTAGATGTAGAGGTCACCTTAGACCTGGTGGAGACCTTCGACAAAGACTCTACACCTCAAGCCTTGCGTATTGCGGCTGCACAAGCTGTACGAAGAGCAATTCGAAACGGTGGTGGAAGCAAAATGCAGCCACTTATGAAAATTGAAGTGGTTGTCCCCGGCGAATATGTTGGAAGTGTTCTGGGTGATCTGCAATCTAAGCAGGCTGTGATTTACGATCAGGTACCCAGTATGGATTCGATCTCCCTATTGGGTGAATGCCCGCTAGAGTCGCTCCTTGGATATACAACAACCCTGCGTTCAATGACCAAAGGACGTGGATCATTTACGATGGAATTTGCGCGATTTGATGCAATGTAAAAAATAAAATTTACTTTTTTCTGTAAGTTTTTGGAACCAACATCCTTAAGGCTGTGTCACACAAAGACACAACCCAAAACCCAAGGATGTTCCCATGCGTT